>JAJYGA010000108.1 GCA_021785255.1 Actinomycetes bacterium | reverse complement strand
TGATCTTCTGTGTGCGGTATCTAACCCATAAGTTACGTTGTTCGAGCGCTAAGTTCCAGACGTAGCGAGCATCTGAGCAGTGGCGCACGAGAACGGATAGCTCCTGTTCTCGTGGATAGAGGCGCTCGCGAATGCTCATAGTGCTATTTTGCCTCGACGGTGTTACAGAGGTCGCTCGACCCCGCCCTTACAGAGAGGGTTTGCGCTCCCATTTGATCAAGTTTAACGACATGATAATGTTGCATTACATTGTATAGCGACCTACATGTTTAACCATTGCTACTTCACAAGTGTCACGGTGGTGCTCGTCAACATAGATGTCGCTAGATTCTAAGAATCCTGAACGCTCGTAAAGTGCTTTGGCGTGATGATTATCCGACTTGACATACAGCATAAGTTGCTCAATATCTGGAGATATTTTGGCCCATTGTGTTATTTTATCCAACAGCAGATCGCCAACTCCTTTACCGCGGTACTGCGGATCGACCCACATGGCACTGATCATCGAGGCACTCTTGGTCACTGTATCGCACGCGACCATTGCAATAGATATGTCGTCGTCAAAAGCAACAAGTGCGATGGCTGTGTTCCTAAGCCTTTCTCTCCAACGAAACTCCTGATCGTTTGGTCCGCTCCACTGTGTGAGTGTTGATCGAAAGGCTTGTGGTGCGTCTGACAGAGCTCTTAGTCTTATGGATCTCCAGATCTCCCATTGGGATTCCTGAACGGCTTGGACTGAGATCATTTAAAGATTATATCTTATGGAAGCATGTAGACACCTGCTGTAAAGCCGAGTAAGGAGCCTTTACCGAACATGCCGCGATACTCCTCAAAGAGCAGGACTCGACCTTGATCCTAGGAGACGATCGATACGATGAGAAACTACCCTAAAGTACGCGATTAGGAGATCATAGAGACGGTGTTCTACCAAGACCAAACTGTTTGGGCCCTGCTTCGCGCGTATGAAGATGTTCCGATGCAGGTGAAATCTATAAGTGGCTGTGCTCGCAACTCAAAGAGCCGTCCACAATCTAGACACTGGAAGATTTGAGGATGGGAAACGCCGTTGGTGCGGCTGGAGGTGGATACGGTAAGAGACAACTATCCTTTTTATTTGGTATCAAAGTACTTTAAAGGTACTTTCTTGAAGATGCGATAAAGTACAACATCGTAGACAACTTTTATACCTCCTGCCAGGAAGAAGGGCAGTGACAGTAGAGGTCCTGAATTGATGAGAGCTCCAGCGATTATGGGACTTGCACCAGTTCCTAGACTCCTTGCTCCGTTAGTCCAACTGGATAGATAGGCCCTATCTTCGGTGTCAACCATGGCCATGGTATAGGCCTGGCGAGTTGGCACATCCATCTGTGAAAGCATATGCCGTAGCAAGAGTACTAAAACTGCCAAATACGCGTTGGGCATGAGGGGTACGAGAATGAGAAGAATGTTGGATGGAAGATGAGTGAAGACCATGGTATTGAGTAGTCCAAACTTATTGGCAAGCCTCGATGCCACCAACGATGAAATAGCGGAAAGAAGATTAGTTCCGAAAAACAATGCTCCTAGTTGAGTTAAGTCGAAGTGAAATCTGATTCGGAACCAATAAACCAGCAGTCCCTGGACTATGAGTCCGGCCGAGAATGCGTCCAAGGTGAATAAAGCAGTAAAAGTCATCACTACCTTGCGTACGTCTCTTGTTGGCGTATGCGCACTTGAAGTGCTTTTTGATAAGGAGGCGAGCGGTGCATCTTTTCTCGTATCTTTAGAAGGTGGTGCGACTTCGATACCAGGACCCAAGAGGGAGTAAAGGATAAACTGTAAGATTCCCGCGAGGGTGTAGCACACTACAATCACCGTGAAGATGATGTTGGTGGAATGCACGCTTGACAGGGAGGTAGCACCTGACAGTCCAACTGCTGCGGCTAGGAATGCCCCAACCGCTGTAGATGTGTACCCTACAAAGTTGAACCGAGCGTATGTCCGAGTGCGATCGTGACCACTGACCAACTTTGATAGAGCGGCCTGTTCGATCCCAAGATAGAGTCCGATCTCTTTACCAGTTGGACTAACGGTCGCCAACGTGGCAATGAGAGTGATGGCAATTATGCTATGCGTCACAAGCAGGAAAGGAGTGGCGAAACTCCAAAGTAGCGTACTCAACATCAGCAATTTTTTTCTACCAATGGAATCTATATGCCTGCCCAACGTTAGTGACGCAAGAGCTGAGGCCAGTAAAACTATGGTGTAAAGAATGCCGATGTCCAAAGATGATATACCGGAGTCGTGCCAGTAAAAAGGGAGAGCGATGGCGATAAATCCAAACGATATCTCTCTGATAATACGTGCTAACAGTAGGTAAAGTGTTTGCAAGTTGTCCTTCACAAACGTCCCTTTCGAAGTTGAATAATAAGATCTGATTTCTGACGGTACTAAAGACTTGAACTTAGCCGACAATTATAGGAGCCTGGTGCCTAACGTCTGCATTGAATACTCCATGTGGATATTTCTTTATTTATTGCGCAGTGCGTAGACATATTCATTTAACACGTCCAGTTTGAAGGCTATGTCGATGACTACTTAATGAACAAAACAAAAAACTTCTCTTGCAAGCCGTTATAGATACCGGGCTAATCATACATGAGTAACTATATGTTCATGATCAGAATGATATAAATAAAGATTGACTCTTAGGGACGCATCGCTAAAGGAATGAGGTTCGTGATGTCTTAATAAAACATTATGTCCTTGGTATAGTCACCTCGGTGTTGCTTTGTCTCGTTAGCGACGATAGCGTAATTGCGATGGAGATCCAAGACGTGAATGGTGCATATCAAGCGTAGACAGCATCGAGTTCTGCCAATCCTATGGTCATGCAAGAAAAACAAAACAAGCAAATGATTGAAGGAGACGGATCATTGACGAGTGTGACGATCCGCTCGCTAAGGCATTAGTGATTTTAACGTGCATTGGTTCCTGCTTAGCTTCTCTGTAGAGGAAATGTGTAGCTGAGGTGCTAAGTTCCAAGTGACTCAAAGGGGCCAAAGCATTTGTGAATGAGTTTTCAGATTGTTGTAATGCAAGGTTTGGGCTTTAGGACTAGATCGTACACCTTCTATCTCGCTCACGTTTACATAGCGCTCATAACCTGGTCACATGGTTACATATAAGAAGAGGTTCCGCCAAGGTCATATATTCGAGCAAAGCTCCTGCATCTCAAGGGATCTGCCGTTTTCGTGCAGTTTTCGAAGTGACTCGATACAGCGGGTATCGGTTGAGTCGGTGACGATGTCACCTAAGACGTTTGCAGACTGTAAAGGTGAAGAGAGCATAACTCCTGTAAATCACCGTGTCTTGTGTGGGGTCGTCTGTGGCTAAAGTAACTCTCCAAGGTGTAACCAAGAAGTACGGGACAGAAAAAGTTGTTGATGGCGTATCCCTCGAAGCCGAGGAGGGAGAGTTTGTAGTTTTACTAGGTCCATCAGGTTGTGGGAAAACAACGACATTGCGAATTATTTCGGGTTTGGAAGATGCCTCGTCCGGAGATCTGCTCTTTGATGGCGAGTCAGTTCTGTCAGTACCGCCTGAAGATCGTAACGTTGGCATGGTTTTTCAGAACTATGCGCTATACCCCCATATGACAGTCGCTCAAAATCTATCTTTCGGCATGGAGTCGCGCAAGGTTAAAAAGCACGAGATTCGCGACGCCGTGCAAGCTGTAAGTTCACTTTTAGAACTTGAACATGTGATGTCTCACAAACCTAAGGAACTTTCCGGAGGACAGCGCCAAAGGGTAGCATTAGGCAGAGCATTGATAAGACAGCCCTCTGTGTTTCTAATGGATGAACCTCTATCTAACTTGGACGCAAATCTTCGTGAGAGGATGAGATCTGAACTTGCACAGCTCCATCGCAGGCTACGGATTACAACATTTTATGTTACCCATGATCAGGGAGAAGCCCTTACTTTATCAGACAAGATAGTCGTGATGAATAATGGGCAGATTCAACAAATAGGTACATCTGACGAAGTCTATAATACACCCGCCAATAGCTTCGTGGCAAAGTTCATAGGTTCGCCAGGCATGAATATATTGGATCTGGAATCGCTATTGGAAAATGACGCAATCAATGACGGCTTCTTGTCTCACATTGTCAAGATTCTCGCAGACGTTGGTGCACGTCCCTCGGAGTTGTTTCTTGGCGTTCGTCCGGAGCATCTTGAAATTGTCGACGCCGCCACAGATGAGGGGATTGCGTGTCAGGTGCGAACTATTGAACGCTTTGGAAGCCATCTCCAAATAAACGGAGTTGTTAAGGGACAAGAGCATCTGGAAGTTGTTGTGAAATGCCCTGCATCGACGTCACTGGAGATAGAGGATACGATCGTTATTTACGCGGGTTTTGAAAGCCTGCATTTTTTTGAGAAGATGTCAGGAAGTCGAGTTGAGGTGTGTTCACGTTGAGTATTAGTCTTGGTAATCGGCGTGATATATCCGACAATGTTTTCCCGGAAGAAGTCAGCAAATATTCGGCGCCGCGAGGTAGATTTACCAATCTAATACGAACCTATAAGAATCGACTAATTGGTTACGGCCTGATGTTTCCAGCAGTAGCGGTGTTCGTGTTATTTTTTTATTTGCCTGCTATTTATCTGCTTTATATCTCATTTTTCCATTGGGGAATACTGTCCTCATCGACGTATTTTGTTGGTCTCAAGAACTTTCGCACCCTTTTCAATCAACCGTTATTTTGGCATTCGTTAATAACTTCTATGTACTACACGATTGTGATGATTCCAGCTACGGTACTTCTTGCACTGGCAATTGCGTTGGTGTTGAGAACGGGTATGGACAAAAAACGTGGTGGCATCTTCAGGGGTGCTGTGTTTTTACCGCACGTAACTCCGGTAGTTGCAACTTCAATCGTATGGGTTTGGATCTTCAATCCACGATTCGGGTTGGCGAACTACATAATGACTTCGCTTCATCTTCCTGCCCTGGGATGGTTGGAAAGCCAGACATGGGCGCTGCCTGCGGTCATGATCGACTCCTTGTGGCACTCGCTAGGGTTATATGTTCTTATCTTCTTGGCTGGACTTGCAAATATCCCCAGTGAACTCATAGAGGTTGCCAGATTAGATGGCGCTAAACGCCACAGGATCTTTTATCGGATCATGTGGCCTTTACTCTCTCCAACGACTTTCTTCGTAGTGGTTCTTGCAACTGTAAACTCTTGGCAGGCGTTTTCCCAAATCTATACCATGACGGGTGGACCTCATGGAGGAGCCGGAGGACCAGCTTTTTCAACGACTACCGATTCGCTGCTGGTATATCAGACTGCGTTTACTTACTTACACTTCTCTCTAGCGTCGGCGATGAGTTTAATTCTGTTCCTCATAATTCTGACTTTGACACTGATTCAAAAGTGGATATCAGACAAGGTTGTGTTCTATCGATGATTGGAGTACGAGTGAACAGAAAAACGCTAGGGCGTCTGGGCCGGGAATTTATAACGGTGCTTGTGGCGATCATGTTCGCCTTCCCGCTGTATTGGGTTGTGGTGACAGCGTTCAACACTAAAGGTGGTACTTACAGCATCCCCCCAAACTTCATACCATCATTTCATCTTGGTCCATTGTCTTACGTGACGACTCATACGAACTGGTTGCACTACGTTTTGAATACCGTCTTTATTGCCGGGTCGTCTGTGGCGCTAGTTCTGTTGACATCCGCAATGGCTGGGTACGCGCTATCGGAGTTGAAGTTCAAAGGCTCAGGAGTCTTGTTTTTAATGATCGTAGGCGTTATGATGCTGCCATCACAAGCTCTGCTTATTCCACAGTATGCCGTGGCGGATCGTTTGGGGATTCTCAATACCTACACCGTTCAAATAGTCCCTTTTGCAGCCTCGACCTTTGGCGTGTTTCTCTTTAGACAGTTCTTCAAGTCCCTGCCCAAGGAGTACTGGGAGGCAGCTCGACTAGAAGGAGTCGGACACCTTCGCTACATCCGTCGTGTGGCTGTTCCTCTTGCAAAGCCCGCAGTTCTCACTGTTGCCCTGTTGACCTTTATAACTGCCTGGAATCAGTTCCAGTGGCCCCTGATAATGACCACGTCACATTCTGTGCAACCGATAGAGGTGGCACTGAGTCACTACATGCAAACCTTTGAGGCTAACTGGCGCAAACTTACATCCGCGGTCATCTTGGCCCTGGCGCCGATAGTCGCGTTATTTCTCCTGCTGCAAAAACATATTGTCAGCGGTGTGGCAGGGAGAGACAGTGGTGTGAACCGTTGACAGATCCTATTCCAACTAGTTAGCTTTCAAATTTCGATGATTCATGAAAGGAATTATTTTTAGAGATGGTAGTCAACAGAGAACAAATGCAGCCATTGAAGGCTAAAGAAGATGAGAGTGTTCTTGGGTATGGAGGTGCTCGGAAGTTTGGAAGGTGGATTATTCTTGGTGGAGCGATGGCTGTTGTAGCAAGTGCCTGCGGTTCCAGCGCGTCAGCTTCACCCTCAAAGTCTGCTGCGCCAAAGCGGGCTGTCTCTATTGCGTTGTGGGAGTCACACAACGGTGGTCCGGTGGGCGCGGCCGTTTCGCATCTGATCAACGAGTTTAACGCTACTCATAAGGGTGTTCACGTACAGGTCGTGGTTACTAAGGCGTCTTCTAAGCTCGAAGCTGCGATTGCTGCTGGTAATGCTCCTGTTTTGGCGGAGATTAGTCACTACGATGGAACTTTCGTCAAAAGCGGAACGTTGGTATCTTGGAATAAGTTCTTTAAGGGTAGTTCGACCATAAATCAAAGCAACTTTTATCCTGGAGTCTGGAAGAACGGTGAGGTATCCGGACAGCACTATCGGTTGCAGGCTGATGTGAAGGTGTCTGAGGTGTTTTATAATGAGTCATTGTTTGCTAAAGCAGGAATCACATCTCCACCAAAGACTTGGACTCAACTCGCTCAAGATGCGGCAAAGCTTAAATCAGCAAACGTCATACCTCTTGGATGGAAAGACTCTTCCGCTCATATTCTTCCTGCGTTCATGTCAAATGGAGGCACAATGCTCAAAGGTAGTAACACTGTTGGTACTGCTGTGAACTTCAATAACAGCGCTGGTGTTACAACATTTAATGAGTTCCATAGCATGTATGCTAACGGGCTGCTTACATTTGATCACGGTACTACTTTACGTTCCGATTTGGCTTCTGGACATATGGCGATGATAGATGGAACATCTGCAGGATATCAAAAGGTACTAGATGCTGTGAATGGTGCGTTCAAAGTTGGTGCTTTTGTCGAACCTGCAGGCACTACTGGTCACGCTTACAACCTTATTCAAGGACTGGGTTTCGTCATGCCCAAGGGACACTCCAAGGCCCAAGAACAGGCGGCCTGGAGTTTTGTTCAATGGTGGTTTGAACCTACCCAACAGGTCTATTGGGACGAGAATACAGGATTTGCGCCAGAGCAAAAGTCTACAACGCAGGCAATTCCAGCGTCTTTTCTCGCAAGCCATCCCGGTCTTGTCGCTTCGATCTCTGCTGTTAACTCGCCTTACTCCTTTCCACGTCCGGTTTCTGACTCGTACAATGAAGTGCAAGCTGTGCTTGACACAGAGTTTCTCGATGCTGTGACGGGTAAGGCTTCGGTGAGTTCGGCTCTATCTACGCTGAATCAACAGGGAGACTCTTATATGAGTGGAGCCAGTGCACTTTAGTGGTTCAAGGATCTGCCAATGGTTCGTTCTTTTCAAGATCGAGCCATTGGCACTAAAGGAGCAAGTCTGAGGATGATCAACACTACTAGAAATGGATCGATCGACAGGCGTGAAGTAAGTAACGGGGAAAACGTTACTTACTTGTCAGATAAGAAAATGGTGCAGGATGCTCCTAGAGGCTACGCCCCGGTAATACTCATAGTTGAGGATGATGATGACCTGAGAAGATCGCTGAAGCAATGTCTTGAAACGGAGTTTTATCAAGTCAGAGAGATTCCTGATGGAATTGGCGTGATTAGAGCTTTGGAACAAGAGCGAATAGACCTAATAATCTTGGACGTGCTCCTGCCTGGCGTGGATGGTTTCGAACTTTGTAGACGAGTACGTGAGATCTCCCACTGGACTCCAATACTTATGACCACAGCCCTGGATGCAGTCAAGGATAAGCTGAAAGCCTTTGACTTTGGAGCGGATGATTATATTACGAAACCGTTTTCTCTTGTCGAGCTGATTGCGAGAAGTAGGGCACTTCTACGACGGGGTCAAAATCTTCGACCACCGGTTCTGGAAGTACTTGATATACAGTTAGATCCTTACGCAAAATTGGCTTGGCGTAGTGGTGTAGATCTAAATTTAGCCTCTACGGAGCTGGCTGTCTTGGAGGTACTTATGCGCAAAGCTGGCCTGGTAGTCTCGAGGCGCTCAATATTAAAGCTTGTATGGGGAAGCACGCCTGAAGTAACAGAAAATATAGTAGATCAGTATGTGGCCCATCTAAGACGCAAGGTAGATAGACGCTTTGGCCGGTCCGATATTGAGACAGTCTACGGGGTGGGCTACAGACTCAGAATCTAGAATAACATCGTCATGTCAAGTACTTGTTGTTGAAAGAAATGTAGAGATATTGCTGCTTAGACGGAAGATAGCGCTGCTTGTGGGTTTGATTACTACCATACTTGTACTTGCCGGCGGTCTGTATCTGTATAACAGCGTAAGTGCATCGATTCGTGCCACAATTCAACGCTCTATAGTAAACAAGGCGCAGCGTGCGTTGCGTGAAATTAAGTCAGGTCAGATAGCTCTGTCTGGAAGTTCCAATTTAACCATCAGTAAAGATTTAAGCGTAATTCAAATATATACATCCAATGGAGATCTCCTCTATTCTTCTCAAAGCGCTGGAAGCATTAAAATAATAAGCTCGGAGGAGTTGAAGTCTCGTAGTTTGACAACAGTGGTTGTTGATCGATTTCCATTGCAAAAGGGCAAGAACGGCGAGATGTTTGGAATTGCTAGGGGTATCGCTCCTGATGGCAGATCTGTTATCGTCACTGTCGGCGCTTCGATGGATCAACTCTTGGACTCCCAGCGAGACTTATTTGGAGTGTTGATGGTGGTTGGTCCTCTAACAGTACTCCTTGCGTCTCTGGGAGCATGGTTAATTACGGGCAGGATACTTTCTCCGGTTGACAGGTTGAGGAGAGAAGCGGAGATGCTTCTTGAAGACGGCGCAAGCAGGCGACTTGAAGTTCCAGCCACGGCGGATGAACTGGCGCAACTTGCGATGACATTAAATCATTTTCTCGACAAACAGGAATTAAGTGTTGAAAGTCAACGACTTTTTGTGGCAGCTGCGAGTCATGAGCTTCGGACGCCATTAGCTGCTCTAAGCGCCGAGATTGAAATTGCGCTCCTCACGGACGCGGACAAAAGCGAGCTAAGAAAGATTCTGCAGAGAAGTTTTGGTCGAGTGGCCGAGTTGGCGCAGCTGAGCAGCGATCTACTGTTACTTGCAGCTGGAGATGAGGGCGTGTTGCAAGTGGATAGTGAGCTACTTTTGGTGGAAGATCTAGTTGTAGGTGTGCTAAATGAGTGCTTGCCATTAGCTAAGATCCAAGGCATCTCGTTGGTAACGGATCTTGATCCGGGCGTTGTTCTTTATGCCGATAAAATCAAGTTCTCTAGAGTCTTGTCAAATTTAATTTACAACGCCTTATTTTACTCTGATGGCAGTGTCATTACGATTAGGAGCTATCAGAAAGAGAACAAAGCGATTATAGAAGTCTGTGACGATGGTTTAGGCTTTCCTAAGGAGTTTATTCCTAGGGCCTTTGATAGATTTTCTCGGGGTGCAAAAGGCAGACCTCGTAGTGGTGGTTCAGGCCTTGGACTTTCAATTGCTCAAATGTTGGTCAAACTGCACGGAGGAGTAATAGAGGTTATTGATATCAGTGAAGGCGCTCTCGTGCGAATAACTATTCCTTTGCTGTCTTGAAGACTTCGAGTGACGTTTCTGCTGGATTACTACAGTTGAGAGCATTTCGCGGTCGATTGCTTGAATTGTGATTGGTTAACCGACGATCCATCGATTGATGCGTTGGCGGTATGAGTGTTTCTAGAACCATTCATGGCTATAAGAATCTGTCTAACTTCACGATGACAATCCTTGATGGTTGAATTCGATCTGCATCAGGATGTTATTTAAATTCCGAGACCTGAGTGTTTTGACATGCGGATGGGTGTGGAAAACTTGCAAACTACTATATGTCCATCAGTTCAAGGTTTGAACTAGTTGTGTGGAAACGGTATAGGAACGTGCGATGCTTATACATTTAGACGTTCTATTATTTGCGCCAAGGCATCTTGATAGGACATGACGAGTCCTACGTCGCATTGCTCGAAAACGGGTGCGTCAGGGTCGTTATTTATTGCGAGAATGACTTTAGAAGATGATGCGCCTATCATGTGATTGAGTTTCCCGGAGATTCCTATCGCTATATATAGATCTGCAGAGATTGTCTTACCTGTTATACCCACCTGGCGGCTTCGCGGTAGCCACCCTTTATCGGCGACTCGACGAGTACAGGCAATCTCGGCTCCTAGTAACGAAGCTAACTTCTCTACTATATGTAAGTCCTCAGGGATGACTCCATCTCCTACAGCTACGATCCTGGACGAACGGCTGAGTGGAACGAAGGAAGTCTCTGCTTCCGTCTCGATTATTCGTACACCATCCTCATCGGCGTTTTCAGTCAAATGTTTGGAGGGTAAGTGTGTGGTTCTTGCCACGCTAGCAGTACCAGGTGTAACAGTAAAGAGCTTGATCGAGCTTGTAACGGCGATCTCACACAACGTTGCGCCGTTGATACTAGGCTTAATTCCCAAGATTTCTTCTGAAGTGGAGAAGCCCGTGACGCTTCCTACTGCTCCCACCTGTAACGTGGCGGAGAGGTTACCACAAATCTCTTTACCCCAAGGACTGTCCGGTATTAAAATTGCCGCATGTCTTAGACTGTGAATTACTTGTAGTATGCCATTTGAGGCGAGTTTTGCCGAAGTAGCTGAGATTCGGTACACCTCCGACGTTTCCTGAGGGACCTCAACCACAACGTTGTTAGCTGCATGAAACACTACGAGTGTTGCAGGTGTCTGCAACGCCAAATCAGAGGCTGTGGCGAACATGTGTGAGTCTGTAAATGGATCTTTTCCTTCTGCAATGCATACGACTGTTAGGTCGGTATGTTGCTTTTTAGATTGTGTTGACGGCGGCTGTATCTTATTGGTACGTTGGATTCGGGGAGTGTTAGCCTGAAAGGTGTCGGTTTGTCTTGAAAGATCGAAACAGCTCATGACTGCTTCGATACCTTCAGATTCGAGTGAATAAATACGAGGAGTCCGGGTTCTGTCAAAACGTTTTACTCCAGTCACGGCCGTTGTGCTTAAAGGTACTTTGGACTTCTCATAGCCCAAATACTTGGCATCTATGATGGAAATACGATCGTCGAAGGTATCATTTTCCGAATTCGACGCCGATTTGCATGGTCTACAGAGCCTCTCTGCACAAGTCAACAAGGCAGGCGTGGCGATTTTCATTGTCAGAACTGTGTCGTCGGATAGGGACTTCAAAATGAGAGAGGATCCATCAGTAACGTCAAGTACTTCGATAACGTTTCCCGCGAAGTTGAATCCCAAAAGAGCGGCGATCTGCCTAGGAACCAATCCTGTATCGCCATCTATACTTCGATCACCTGCTAATATAATGTCGAAGGGTCCTTGGTTTAGGAGTACTTGTTTTAAGATATTTGCTGTCACAAGTGTATCGCTTCCTCGAAACACTGGGTCTGATACTAAGAGTCCTTGATCTACGCCACATGCAATTGATTGACGAATCACATCCAGGGCACTTGGCGGACCCAACGTGATAGTCACAGTAGAGCCGCCCAGTTGCTTGGCCAAAAGAACGCCTTGAGCAACAGCTCGAGCCGAGAGAGGGTCCATCTCACATGGTCCGTCCCTTCTAAGAAGGCCGTCTGGCATTAGTTCAAGTTCAGCAACGAGCGGAACTTGTTTGACAAGGATTGCAATCTTCAATCTCGGGGCTCCTTTGATGCATATTCGTTGTTTGAACAAACACTGCTCGAAACTGCTCATGAGACTAGATCGCCACCTGAAACATCTCAAGTATAAAGCATGGACGTCTGGTGGCGAGAAAGTAACGGCTTGGTGAAACAGAAATGAACTTGGATTCATATCTTCAAAATTGGATATTTCAGAAACTACATTTATAGCTGACACTCAGAGAAACTGGGGGTTACAACGGAGAACTTGCCTTGAATTGTCCATGCGCGCAACGTGAGGTGAGATGGCACTTTCCGTTGTACAAAGGGATTAAAGTTGAGTAAGATTTGGCCTGCTAGTATATGAGTTGACAAGCTGCAGTATGACGAGCGTGTGTGAAACTTGCTGATATCGGGGTGGTGCACGTATCTCTTGGGACTATGAGACTAGGGCTGTATCGAGACTCGACTAAGATTGACGATTTTGTGACGTGGAGGATACTATGAGAGTGGAGTCATCTGACAATCAGGATTTGGACGTGCACGGCGGACATCGTGATGTAACAGGCGGTGCACATAGGGCAGCCGTATTTGGAATCTCTGACGGACTAGTAACAAACGTATCGTTGATTCTTGGTGTAGCGGGGGCCCATCCTGCGACGTCGGCTGTAAGACTTGCCGGATTAGCTGGACTCATGGCAGGAGCATGTTCGATGGCAATTGGTGAGTACGTGTCCATGAAAGCACAAGGGGAGTTGATCAGCCGGGAAATTGCCGTAGAAGCCGAAGAACTCAGACGTAATCCAGTAGGCGAAACCAAGGAACTGGCAGTATTGTACGAACGACGTGGCTTGTCGAAGGAGTTAGCTCTTGAAGTTGCCAAAGCGTTGATGGCTCATCCTGTGACTGCACTTGAAGTGCATGCAATGGAGGAGCTTGGCGTTGCAACAGATTCACTGGGTTCGCCATGGAAAGCAGCCGTAGCGTCGTTTGCGTCGTTTGCTGTCGGTGCCTTTGTGCCACTTGCAGCTTGGCTATTTGTCGGTGGTGCAGTCGCGGTAATGATATCAATCGTGGTAACCGCAATAGTAACGTTAGCCGTGGGTGCCTCACTTGCATACTTTACAGGTAGATCCTACGTTATATCGGCCCTACGACAGTTGATATTTTCTGCACTGGCTAGTGGATTGACTTACCTGGTTGGGTACCTTGTGGGACGTGGAACGATTTAACAGTACAGTTTTCTGACTGAGGACATCCGCCTGCTGTGGGATTCTGCTTGCGTTGAGATGCAAGTTGAATCTTTGAACAACTTTAGGGTTAATGCGGTGCTGGGTAATACTCCCTCAATCCAGCTTGATCCGGGGTGCTAATTGGGATAAAAGTTGGTGAAGTTAGCGACCGAGGGAATTAACTTGCCAGTAGGACCTTGGCCAAAGAGCCAGAACAAATTTCCAGTTATCTTTCTCGTCATTGGAGCTGGACAGTTGGCTGTGGCTGATGAACACGAGTTCAATGAGTTAATCCAGTTGTTTGTACCGGAATCGAAGACTCCTGCATTTGAGGTCGAACTTGTATAGTAGGTCATGTCCGAGTAAGCGTAACCGTTCTGGGTGCCTAAGTCAGTAATGACACGATTGACAGGTATAGGGGAGTGTCCAAGAATCTCTAGGTTGCTCGGATGTGGATTTGGAAGGTAGAAGTGGTCGAAGTCGGACAAAAGAACTCCGGGTATTGATGATCCGTTTTTGAGTCCTGTTCCTTTGAAAATCCAAGCTGATGCATTGGCGACTACAAATGGAGTCGGCGTTGCTCCATTCAGGAGATAGCCGGCGTAGGACTCGCCCACAAATCCTGTCTCTGGCCATGACGCTGGAGGTGACATCCAGGTATTCCCCGTCACTTCAAGTGGGTTCCCCTTACCATTGAGAGGATCCTTGGAAGAGTTACGATAGTCTACTTCCTGTCGATTTGCTCCAAGAGGCGACGGCTGTAATCGAACATGACGCAGCATTGCGCTAGCACCAAAAAATATGAAGTTTACCCCTTGGTTTTTAGCTTGTTTCGCTGCAACACGCTCACGATACGACCAACATTCGTCGTGCCCTAGAGACAAAATCGCGACGTGGTTTGTCAAAATCGAAGGATGTTCAATCACTGTTTGATCGTTTGCATATGCTACGTTAAGGCCGTGTTTTTCCATGAACCTAACTAATGGATACTCGTTAGCCATAAAGTCTGCCGCTCCAGCACCGTATGCGTAAGGTCGATCGAAAGATACTACACGAGCACGGGAACACAGTGGATAGTGATTTGGCGGACAAGTACCTTGACCAGCGTAGAAGTCATAGCCACCGTATGGATTCCATGCCTGCCAGGTGAATATGTCGTTTTTAATTAGATAAGTGGCTTTAGATGAAGGATTCCAGACCGTTAGGGGAATGTATGACTGTTGACCTCCCGATCCCACAAGTTTAAAGAGATAGTCTCCTTGGAAGAATGCTTTTGTGATTTTGAGAGTTACCGAAGGAGTCCAGTTATCACAAGAAACCATGTTGGTTGCTGGTGTCAGGGGACAGGTGGGCTGAACTGATCCAGTCTCGGTCGGCGATGTCCAAATCAGGCGCCCTCCTTTGCCTTGATAGTAACCCATGCGATATGCATAGACGCGAAAGGTCGAGGTGGTCGACGAGATATACAAAGTGACGGAGTCTCCGGCTTTTGCGTAAGTCTTGTTTGCAAAACCTTGTATATAGCCTGTCGCAGGGGAACTAGTTATTTTCCAAGCCGTCGTTCCTGGCAACTTGTTTTGGTTAACGATTTGAGATGACACCACGCCGTAGGTACTTAGCGAAGTCTTGATGTTTGTTAATGCTTGTTTTTGCGAGCTTTTAGATCGAAGATCTTTGCTACTATTGGGAATCTTTCTA
>JAJYGA010000091.1 GCA_021785255.1 Actinomycetes bacterium | reverse complement strand
CCAGTTGTCTTGTTCTTCGTCTCCTTAGCCCTGATATACACAAAGCTAATCTACCAGGTATAAGTCAACTTCATGTCTCATACTTAACATACTCTTATATTAGGGCACTACATTCACAATCTCTAATACCGACAACACAACTACCAGCACTTTGACAAATCCCTCCAACCACTAAACCCCCAAATAGGGCTCACTAGGTACTGAAATTGCGGGTTGGAAACGAAAGTTGGGTTAGCCACTTGCCTGTCCATAAGTGAACTCAAGACTTGCAGCCACATGCAAACAGCTTGAGAGCGAAAGTTCCAACTGAAAGAGTCAATGCACCAACGTTTCCCATAGCGCTTTGTACATCTGTCTTTGGCACATGCCTCCTTTTATGACGTGCCACAGGAGGTAGGTCGGGCTCTCAGCTCTACGATCCTTGCTGAATCACCCAATCGCTGAGCCGCGGCCACAGTTCTACGGCCCATTTCCCAAAGTTCTTCAGGGACAAAAATACCAAAAACCTCATATTTTCCGGGTCGATCCACACCAAAGAACCCGATCTTCCGAAGTGTCCAAATGTGCTTGGGGAGTTTAGAGTCCCGCCCCAGTGTGGTCTCTTAGAGTCTTTTATCTCCGCTCCTAAGCTCCACAAATTATCCTTCATCAAACCAAATCCTGGCAACACCCCTGGTATACCAGGCAGAAATGGCTTGGAGAGCAACTCAAGTGAGCTATAAGACAGTACCGATGGCGTCACCATCGCCTTCACCAACAGGACCAGATCTTCAACCGTTGCCGTCAATCCTGCAGCTGCACCCCGGCCATCGGGAACAAACGATTCCTTTAAAAACCTTGTCTTTTGCATACCACAAGGTTCGATAATCGCCTCCGCAATATAGTCGGCAAAAGTCATCTGCACCGACTCTTCCAGATACAGCGCGAGAACCTCATAACCTAAGTTCGAGTAGATTCTCCTCACTCCGGGAGTTCCAAGTTTGGTCAGCTCCTTTCCATTTAGAGAAGGTATCCCCTCTGGAGCCAACCCTGAGGTATGTGAAAGCAAAGACTTTACGTATATAGAATCGCCAAGTGTTACATCGTCATCTAAAGAGATACTGCCTTCCTCTACAGCCACCAGAACTCCAATCGCGCTGAAGAGCTTGGTGACAGAGGCGAGCGGCGCTACAGTCTGCTCGCGGTATGAAAACTCCACGCTAACCGTACCGCTATTTTCTATGCTTCCATACGCAAAAGAAAAGTCAAGCTCTCCGTCAATCATAAAGTCGTCGAACTTCACGTATCTCTCCAAAAACATAGAAAGTACCCGAGGCGGGACTCGAACCCGCATGGCCTTGCGGCCCGGGGGGTTTAAGCCCCCTGCGTCTACCATTCCGCCACCCGGGCATGTAACTAACAAATACTATATCGCCAAGAAGCAGATCGTACCAGATATTCCCTCATCGATACGAGATGTCCTCGTCCCAGGGAGTTAACTGCGTACTCTACCAACTTGGATCTGTGCAGCTGTCCATGCACCAACTGGACTATACCCACCGGCAAGAAAATACGCTAAATGGGAGTGTAAACACTTCACTCCTTTTCTGGCTCCACCCACACCGCCTTCAACTCTAAGATCACTTCCGCACTGCTTCAGCAGGTTGTTTCTCGCCGATCTATAAGCATTGTGGACCGCTTCCAAAGAGTTGTTAAAACGTTGTTCCGCATAGGCAACTCCTCCATGAGCCTCGACTCTTCCAACCGCCCTCACCAACTCCTTATCCACAAGCCAAAACCAATCTGGATTGGGATAGCCATCGGATCTCATTGGAAACGACTCAATAACTAAGACTTTCCCTGACGTAGAGCGAACCGCAACCCTGAAAGGGATGCTCGGAACTCTTCCTATAAGTAGTGCAATCTGCTGATTTTCTTCGCTGGTCACAGAGAATGCTTCAGGGGTTTGAATATGAGTCGCTTTAATCCCTACTTTCGTCGCCTTCTTCTGACTAAAACACCAATGACTACTGCGATAGCAAACACTGGAAGCAGACGTTTCGCCACGGGCTTTGCAACCAAAGAGAGAGCATTCAACTCTTTATCCTGGCGAGATGAACCTTCGGCTTTTTCTGATCCAGTACCGGATTTTGCCTTAGACACTGATTTTGCATGCTCCTCAGAAGATGTACTAGAACCTTCTTTTAGATCCGTGGGCAACTTCAACTCCTCAGTAGCGTCACCTACGCTTGAACTTTCGCCACCGACGCCTAAAACCTCTTTTTCTAAATTATCCACAAACTGCTCAACCAGCTTTTGGCTAACGTCCGCCAAGACCCCTCTACCAAACTGAGCTACGCGTCCCGATATCGTGAGGTTCAGATCAATCTTGCAACGAGTCTTCCCATCGACGTCTTCAAGTTTCGCCACGATATCTGCCGTTGCATTACCTTGCCCCTTAGTATCTCGTCCCTCGGCCCTAAGAACAGCGCGATGCGTGCTATCGTCTCGCTCAGCGAACCTCAACTTACCGCGATACGTTGAAGTGATAGGTCCCACTTTAATCCTTACAGAACCGGTGTAGTCTTCCCCAGATACCTCCTCCAACTTGGCTCCAGGCATACAAGGTGCAATCTTTTCGAGATCCGTCAGCGTCTTCCATGCCTTGTCAAGTGGCACCGAAACCGTAAACTCGTTAGTTATCTCCATCTCCCCAAATCCTCCAACGTATCAATGTCAAATGGAGAACCCTCACACTCCACATAACATACACTATCGCTATTTTCATGAATTAGTTGCCGCGCGCCCTCGTCTCCATATTTTGGGAGCCGGTCAAACAGAGACCTGTCAATTCGGACTGGATTACGAGGCATGCCGTCGTACGTCGCCACGACCAGCTTCTCGCCTGTAATCCGAGCCAACTTTGTCCACGTTGAAGCTGTAATAAACGGTTGATCTCCAAGCCCCACAATAACGAAGTCTGCACGGAGCCTTCTTGCATACGACACACCTACCTGCAGTGACGTAGCCATTCCTCTTTCCCACAACGGGTTATCCAAAACTGAAAACTCCGGCGGAATCAGGGCGGACAGATCGACGGATCCGCAAACAACAACTTTGTAGTCTAGCTCGGCACCCTTCAGAGCGTCTATAGCGAATGACACTACCGCTCTTCCATCAACTTCAGCTAAAAGTTTGTGTGACGGACCGTGAAATCGGCTCCCAGAACCAGCGGCCAACAAGATACCAACTCCTACTTCTCTGGCCGAAGTCATCTCTCTAGGTGAATACGTCCCTCGCCTTTTTGTAGATTGGGAACCGTCTTGCCTTCACGTCTTGCAATGATCTCGGCAACAATTGAAACTGCCGTTTCTTCTGGCGTACGGGCTCCAATATCAATCCCAATAGGTCCGTTCACGCGCTCATTCACCTCCTTTTCTGATATACCCACCTCCAAGAGCCGCTTCATTCTCTCCTCATGTGTTCTTCTTGAACCCATAGCTCCAATGTAGCCAACCTCCGTTGCAAGAGCACTTTTGATTGCAGGTACATCGAACTTAGGATCATGAGTTAGCACGCACAAAGCATCTTTGGGTCCCAAGTTGCTCCCTATTTTTGCCAGATATTTGTCTGGCCAGTCGACAACCACCTCATCCGCCTCAGGAAAACGTTCTGCCGTGGCAAAAAGCGGACGAGCGTCACAAACTGTCACTTCAAAACCCAACACCTTGGCTATACGAGATAGAGCTGCACTAAAGTCAACCGCTCCAAAAATCACCATCTTTGCCGGCGGAGCGTAGACGTCGTAAAGTACACCAATCTCCTGCGCTCTTGACTGCCCCAAACGACCGTAGTGCCGACGTGCAGATCTTCCCAACGACAAAAGCGCCTCGCCGTCACGCTTTACCACCCGGTCCAGATCGTCGTTACCTAACGTACCATGAACAGTTCCGTTCGCACGTATCAGGATCTGTGCTCCGACCTCTGGCATAGCAACGTCCTTATTCATCTTTGCAAAGTACTCGCTTTCACCAGCCTCTTCTTCGGATGCAAAGACGCTCGCAAGCACAAAAGGAGTCTTATCCTTTAGAAGCTGGGCCACCTCCTCCAGGTATTCCGGAGGGTTGGGTTGTACCATTATGTAAAGGGTACCCCCGCAGGTTAGGCCGACCGCGAAAGCTTCGTCGTCGGAATAACCGTACTCCAAGGTACGAGCACACGTCAGAGGCGTCGAAGTTGATCCAATTACTCCTAAAGATCGCAGTAGAACTTCGTCAGCACCAAGTGCTGCTAGTGCCTCCGTGACAACCGCGCCCTCTACACAGCCCCCTGAAACGGATCCTACAACCTCAGCGTTCTCACTCACCGCCATCGTTGCCCCGATATCTCGAGGGCTGGAGCCTTCGGTACCAACAACGGTTGCTAGCGCAAATCTCTTACCTATTTTCTTCCACTCGACTACCGCATCAATTATCTCCCGCATGACTTATCACCTCCGCTAATTTCTCTAAAGAATCTAAACAGTGGCCATCTAAAAACTCATCCACGAAAGGAAGCGCTGCCGACATACCTCTCGTCAGCGGTGCATATCCTGGCATCGCTTTCAATGGGTTAACCCAAATCACTTGATGGGCCACTCGCGAGAGACGTTCCATAGCTTTGGCCATAGTAACGGGGTCACCGCGATCCCAGCCATCTGAAAGCAGTACAACTATCGAGCCTCTCGCCATTCCTCTTACTCCATAGACGTTGTTAAATTGCACCAACGAGTCACCTAGTCGGGTACCTCCCGACCAATCTCTTACTGCTTTGGTAGCGCTCTGAAGAGCTTCATCAAAGTCGTGACCACTTAATTCTCTAGTAATGCGAGTAAGGCGAGTACCGATAGTAAAGACTTCTGCATTAGCTCCCATAAGGGAGGCTTGAGCAAATCGAATAAGAACTCGGGCATAAGGCTCCATAGATCCTGAGACATCACACAAAACAACGACTTTACGTCTCATGTGGCTCCGAGACCTATATGACATCTTTATTATTTCTCCGTCATAACGTACCACCTCACGAATAGTCTTTCTCATGTCAACCTGGCGCCCAGACCTAGCGCTTCGTGCTCTAAGAGAGGTTCTAAGCGGTGGAGAGACTTTAAGTCTTCTCACAAGTTCTGAGATCTCCTTCATCTCCTCTTCATTCAGACGCGAAAAGTCCTTTTGTTTCAATACCTCCACCGCAGAAAACCTAAGAGCCGTGTGATCTTCATCTTCTGACAGTGCCTCTTGGGGGTCCGAAGAGCTGTCCTCGTCTTCTATGAGCATGGTTACCGACTTCTTCTCCGCTGCAGATTCACGATCCGTCACAGGATTTATCCCAAAGTAAAGAGAGAAGCACTGATTGAATCGATCAAGGTCGGACAGACGCAACAACAATACCGCTCGGGCCGCCCAGTAAATCTCATTTAAATTCGAGACATCAAGAAGCGATAGCGATTCAGAAAACATAACAGAGGAGGTTAAAGGGACTGAGATGCCAGAGTCTCTGAGTAAAGTTACAAATCCAACGGCAATCTCGATAGGTTCAGCCACACTATTTCAAACTCTCTAACGCATTATGTACAACTTTGGAAAGGTCAAGTGTCTTTACCCGTTCCTCGTCTTCTCTATATTTGACCAGCACCCCAAGCGTCTTTGCAAAAGTCTCTGCGTCGATCTCGTCACTTCGCAATATCGAAAGTGACCTTGCCCAATCGATAGCTTCTGCGATCCCCGGCGGCTTATAGATCCCCAGTCGTCGCACCTCCTGGGTAATCATGGCTACTTGTGCTACCAACCGAAGGGCAACTTCTGGCGCCCGTCTTTTGATAATCGAGATCTCTCGTTCAAAGCTAGGGTGCTCCACCCAATGATACAGACAACGTCTCTTTAAGGCGTCATGCACATCTCGGGTTCTGTTGGAGGTAATGATAGTAATTGGTGCACGAAGCGATGCTATCGTTCCCAACTCCGGAATAGTGACCGCATTTTCAGAAAGAATCTCCAAGAGATAAGCCTCGAACTCATCATCCGCCCGATCGATCTCGTCTATCAACAAAACAGGCGGAAAGATTTCACCATCTTTTTTAATGTAGACACTTGGATCCAACGCCTTTAGAAGTGGCCTTCTTACGAGAAAGCGCTCAGAAAATAGTTCATCTTCCACTCCCTCAACGTTTGCAGCTTCGCCTTGGCCACCTAAGACTTCCATGGTTCGAATATGAAGCAATTGTCGTGCATAATCCCATTCATACACTGCCTGGGATACGTCTATGCCTTCATAGCATTGAAGTCGAATCAACGGGACCTCTAGCCATGAAGATAGAGCCTTGGCCACCTCTGTCTTGCCAACGCCAGCATCGCCTTCTAACAACAAGGGGCGCTTGAGGGCTAGCGCTAAGAAAAGAGCCGTCGCCAATCCTTCGTCGGCCAAATAGTCCTGCTTGTCCAGATTCTCAACAAGCTCCTTGGGACTACTGACTCCAAAGTAGCTTGTTGGAGCACCAACACTTGTTTCAGCATCGTTCAATCTGAATCAACTTTCTACGGTAACAACGTGCCAAAAATGCCTTTGAGCCCCGAGTCTAGTTCGGGGCTCAAAACTAAATCTCAACTAACTTTAAATCTCCTCAAGAGCACGCCTAGTAAGTACTTTAGCCAGGTGAACGCGAAACTCCGATGTTGCATTCAAATCAGAAGGAGGCTCAATTCCGTCCACTGCTCGTTCTGCCGCTTCCGTTATCGACGCGCCATCTCTAAGTGCCTCCTCACATCCTACTGACCGTAGAGGGGAAGAACCCATATTGACAAAAGCAACCTTGGTAGATCCGTTACTAACGGCCGCCACTCCAACGATCGCCCAATCTTGCGCACGACGATTGAACTTCTGGAACGACCATCCCTTGACGCCTTTAGCCACTCTGATTTCCGTAAGAATCTCATCTGGGCGAAGGTCCGTCTCCAAAAATCCCTTGAAAAACGACTTAGCTTGGATCTCCCTTTGTCCTTCTCCGCTCCTAGCCACCATCGTCGCGTCGAGAGCAAGCAACACTGCTGGCAAATCAGAAGCACCGTCTCCGTGTGCTACGGAGCCACCTATAGTACCGCGATGACGTACTTGAGGGTCGCCCACTAAACCAGCCACATGAGAAAGTATCGGTAGATGAGACTGCAAAATCTCCGAATGCTGCACATCATGATGACGAGTAAGTGCACCTATTGCTATGTAATCTCCTTCGTCTTTCACATAGGACAGTTCACCAATACGACCGATATCAACAAGGAGCGACGGGGTTGCCAATCGAAACTTCATGAGCGGTACCAAAGAGTGGCCACCTGCTATGAACTTGGCATCTTCGTCGGAACCAATCTTGGCTAAAGCGTCGCTTACGTCTGTAGCTCTAACGTAATCAAACTTTGCAGGATACAAATTCTTGCCTTTCTAACTAAAACTGTTGTCCAATCATCCCTTGACATTTTGAATAGCTCGCCACACTCTTTCTGGACTTGCTGGCATCTCGATATTTGTTACACCCAGATGGCTTAGCGCATCCACAACAGCGTTGATAATTGCAGGTGTTGACGCTATAGTTCCTGCCTCTCCGATTCCTTTCACCCCCAAAGGGTTCGTAGGACTTGGAGTCACCGTCTGCGAAAGTTCAAAGCTGGGCATCTCGGCTGCCGATGGAACCAGATAGTCAGCAAGTGAGGGGTTCAATAGGTTGCCTGAGTCGTCATAGACAGCCTCTTCATAAAGAGCCTGAGCTATTCCTTGCACTATCCCGCCGTGGAGTTGACCCTCTACTATCATCGGGTTTATCTGATTTCCACAGTCGTCTACCGACAGATAGCGAACCAGCTCTACCTTCCCGGTTTCAGAGTCCACCTCTACAACCGCCAAGTGTGTTCCATAAGGAAAGGTGAAGTTCGGGGGATCCCAACTAATACTTGCTTCCAAGTTTGGTTCCATACCATCAGGAAGATTGTGGGCGGTAAAGGCTTCAAAGGCAACGCCAGCAAGCGGCATGACCTTCTCTGGAGCGCCCTTCACACTAAAGACCCCAGAGCTGTAGTCAAGATCTTCTTCGGAGACCTCAAGTTGGTGAGCGGCAAGCTTTCTAGCCTTATCAAGCACCCTCTCTGTCGCCAGGTGAACCGCAGTTCCTCCTACAGAAAGTGACCTTGAGCCATATGTATCCATCCCATGAGGTGCAATTGAAGTGTCGGAGTGCAGAACCTCAATGTCGTCGATTGGCACTCCCAACTTGTCCGCCACAATCATAGCCCAAGAAGTTTCGTGTCCTTGACCGTGAGGGGACGTACCTGTCACCACTTCGATCTTAGAAGTAGGTAGAATTCTCACAGTTGCGGCCTCCCAGCCACCAGCTGCGTAGTTTAAAGAAGCCAAAACTCGAGATGGGGCCAGTCCACACATCTCAACAAAGAACGAGATTCCTATACCGAGATGTTTTGTTGAGTTTTCTGATCTTCTTTGTGTTTGTTCTTCTCTAAGTTTCGAGTATCCGAGCTTCTCAAGAGCCACTTTAAAGTTCTTCGGATAGTCGCCGGAGTCAAATACTAGTCCAGCCGGGGAGTTGTAAGGGAACTGCTCCGGCTGTATTAGATTTCTCCGCCGGATCTCGGCTGGATCGACTCCAACCTTTCTCGCAAGCGCATCCATCGCCCGCTCTATCGCATAGGTTGCTTCAGGACGTCCTGCACCCCGATAAGCGTCTGTTGGTGTTTTGTTGGTAAACACACCTGTGGCTTTGAACCCGTAGTTGTTGACATGATATACCCCGTGATACAAAAATGCCCCAAGAAGAGGAACTCCAGGCGTCACCAGCTGGAGATAAGCTCCCATATCAGCCACGAGATTAACTCGCACTCCCAGTAACTTGCCTTCCTCGTCAGCAGCTAGCTCAATATATTGAACCTGTCCCCGACCCTGTATAGTTGCTTGGCCTCCTTCAGAACGCTCCTCTACCCATTTAACTGGAAGCCGATGCTTTCTTGAAAGCGCTAGACAGATGAGTTCCTCCGCGTAGACGTTCAACTTGGACCCGAATCCACCTCCAACCGAAGGGGCAATCACCCGCAACTTGGTCTCCGAAATACCAAGAGTGAGTGCAGCCATGACCTTGAGTATGTGTGGAACTTGGGTGGCTGAGTACAAGGTGTAATCGCCCCCCATTGGCGATGGAACCGCAAGTACTCCTCTTGGTTCCATTGCGGCTGGTATGAGTCGCTGCTGAATATATCGTTCGCTAACTACATGTTTCGCTTTAGCGAAAGCTTCCTCCAATCCCGAGGGATTCGGGTTTAGCTCCCAAACGTAACTGACATTAGTCCCAAGAGACTCATGTACAATATTTTCTCCTGTGAGTGCCCCTTCGAGATCCACCACCGCTTGCAGCTCTTCGTAATCAACTTCGATAAGTGCAGCAGCATCAGCAGCCTCCTCGGCGCTGTGAGCAACAACGACAGCCACCGCGTCTCCCACATAGCGAACCGTGTCTTTAGCAAGTGGATAGTGTGGAGGATTCTTCATATCAGCGGTGACGGGCCAGGCACAGGGCATGGGACCCGCCCACTCAGACTCAAGATCTCCAGCCGTATAGACAGCGACAACGCCTTTTGCTTCCTTTGCAGACGCGATATTTATCGAACGAATCCGTGCATATGCCATTGAAGACCGAAGAACAAATATATGCAGAACCCCTGTCGCCTCGAGATCAGCGACAAACTTCGACTCTCCAGATAGTAGTGCAGGATCCTCCCGACGGAGGACCTTCTTTCCTATAACTGACCCGTCATGCTCTACCACCTGAGTCACGCCTTCACCCCCATCTCATCTGCTGCCTGGAGGACAGCTTTGACAATATTGTGATAGCCAGTACACCTGCAGAGGTTACCTTCCAATGCGTTTCTGACTTTCTGTTCGTCCAAGGAGGACTCTTCTTTGATCAAAGAAACGGCCGCCATGACCATGCCCGGAGTACAATATCCGCATTGGAGGCCATGACACTCTTGAAATGCTCTTTGTACTGGGTGCATGGTTCCGTCAGGTTCAGCTAAGCCCTCAATAGTCAGGATCTCAGCGCCCTCGGCCTGAACAGCCAACACCGTACAAGACTTGACCGACTCCCCGTTCATCAAGATCGTACAGGCACCACATGAAGATGTATCACAACCTACGTTAGTACCCGTCAGTCCCGCATCTTCTCGGATGAAGTGAACCAAAAGACGACGGGGTTCAACATCTTTTTCATAGTCAACTCCATTTATCTTCATCGAGACTTTCATCCCGGCAATCCTCCCCCTTCATCGGTAACAGAGATCTCTTCCCTTCCTATGTGAAACTACCACAATTTCCGCACATATGTAACAAGGTCCCTAATTTGTTAGGGCAACGATTGGGCATAAGATACTTCCAACGGTTCCTCTAACCGCGCTACATCTTTAGGAGTAATCACTTAGCTCATCTCGAATCTTTTCCAATACCTCAGGATCTTCAAGCCCTGTAACATCTCCTTTTGAATCCCCTTCAACGACAAGGTCCCGCAGTAGGCGCCGAACGATCTTGCCTGATCTGGTTCTCGGCATGGCAGAGAGAATATAAACTTTCTCCGGCCTAGCTATAGGTCCAATCTCTTTTACCAACTGCTCTGCTAACGTCTTTTCCGAAAGTTCTGAAGCTCCCTGGCTCAACGTTACGAATCCTACGGGAACCTGTCCTTTCGTAGCATCGTCGACTCCAACGACCGCGGCTTCGCCCACACCGGGCAAAGAAAGCAAGGCGCTCTCCATCTCCATGGTAGAGAGACGGTGACCGGATACATTTATAACTCCGTCCACTCGCCCAACGACCCAAACATGGCCATCATCGTCAACCAAAGCAGCATCCGCTGTATCGTATCGGTCCCGGCCAAGTCGCGTAAAGTATTGAGCAACATAGCGCGCTGGATCCCGCCAAATGGTACGACACATCGTCGGGAACGGCTGGGTAATCGTGAGATAACCAACCTTTCCCACTCCTACCTCTTTCCCGTCATCGTCAACAATTGCATACGCATGGCCTGGAATAGGTGCTCCGCACGAACCCGGCTTCGCAGGCGTAACTCCCACCACCGAAGAGAGCCAGGCGCTTCCTGTCTCACTTTGCCCGTAGGTGTTGTTGATCTCCAAAGAACCACGTCCCAAGTAATCTTGAACCCAGTGCCAAGTCTTTGCATCGAGTGGTTCACCGACGAGGGCTACCAGCTCAAGGTTCGAGAGGTCCTTGCCTTCGATCCATCCCTCTCCATAACGAGCCAGCATTCTAAGCAGAGTAGGTGCCGTGAAAACCTTGTTAATGTGGTACTGTTCGACAATCTTATAGAAGCGATCTGGCTCGGGAAAGTCCAGTGCTCCTTCGTAGGCAACCATGGTTGCACCGTTGGCAAGGCCACCAACCAACTCAAAGATAGGGAACGTGAGCCATCCTGTATCTGCTGTACACCAGTACACGTCTGCGGGGCCAAGATCTAAAGACATCTTGACGTTGTGATAAGTACCGATTAAGAAACCAACGCCGCTATGGACAAGTCCCTTTGGTTTCGCCGTTGTGCCTGACGTATAGATGATAAAGCCCGGGTCATTAGCCTCGATAGGAACGGGTTCAAAACCAGGTTCGACTTCCGCTAAAGCCTCATCCCAATAAAAATCTCGGCCAGGCAACATTGCGACCTCGCTGCTTCCCGTTCGTCTAACAACAAATACACTCTCAACACTTGGAAGTTCATCCAAGACCGAGTCCAAAGTTGCCTTAAGCGGAAGTTTTCGCCCTTTTCTAACCGCCTCATCGGCGGTAATAACGACCTTTGCTCCAGTGTCTGAAACGCGATCCGCCAAAGCCCTCGCGGAAAAACCCGAGAATATTACGTTATAGATAGCTCCAATTCGAAAACATGCATGTACAGCCGCAAAAGTTTCAAGAAGGTTGGGAAGGTATATTGCAACTACATCTCCTTTTCTAACTCCACGAGATTCAAGAACCCTCGCGAACTTTGTCGTCTCGTCCAAGAGATCTTTGTAGCTCCAAACCCTCTCCCTGCCGTCCTCGGAAATCCAGATGATCGCAGTTTTACTTGGATGAAGAGCCGCGTGACGGTCTATGCAGTTCACACTAACGTTCATTTCAGACCCAGGAAAAAACTGAAAGCCATCGCCAAAGCCACCAACCAAGGTCGCTGAGGGTGGCCAGTTGGTCATCCATTCCAGTTCGCTTGCTACCTCCATCCAATAGGCACCTACATCAGCTATCGATCGTTTGTAAAGGGCTTCATACTCTTGTACAGTAGAGATCGGTAGCCGACCAGAACGCTTCAGTTTTGTTTGAACCAAGCTGCTCTCTCGTACCATTGGGGGAAGTTCTGGCAGTACAGTATCGTTGCTCTCAGGCACTTTATATCGTCCTCTCGAAAACTTAAAGGATCCAACGTAGACCACCAAGAGGTTACCAAAGTCACAAGCACCTTTCAATAACTTGTCTCACAGAACCCCAAGATCTTCACTTTGGTGATGGACCTGTCAACCTGGCTAAAGGTTGCAAAATACTTATCGAGACAAAGCAGACCAGATCTTCTGGGGAGTAAGGGGCATATCGATGTGAATCAGTCCGAAAGGCGCAAGAGCATCTAGAACCGCATTATGAACAGCAGGCGTCGATCCGATGGTACCGGATTCACCGATTCCCTTGGCTCCCAATGGATTTAGATGCGTTGGAGTTTCCTGGTGAGAGACTTCAAAGCTGGGGAGTTCCATCGCAGAGATGAAGGTGTAGTCAGAGAGATTTCCAGTCTGAGGGTTACCCCGTTGGTCGTATGAAAACTCTTCTAACAAAGCCTGCGCTACTCCTTGGGCAATGCCGCCATGCACCTGCCCTTCGGCCAATAGTGGCGCTACGATACGTCCTGCGTCGTCGACAGCAACAAATCTCTTTAGTTCAACCTTACCTGTCTCAATATCTACCTCAACCACAGCTAGATGGGCACCAAAAGGGAAGGTCGAGTTGGTTTCCGAGAAGTCTAACTCATGGGTAACTTTCTTTCCTATGGCTATTGATCTTTCATAGATCTCAGCGTACGTAACCTTTGAAGTTGGTACACCTACAACGTTTAGGCCATCTCCATCTGGCGTTGGAACAATGTCGCTTGGACTTGCTTCTAACATCTCAGCCGCAACCTCCCTCGCCATCTCAAAAGCACGCACGGACGCTTCGTGTACTGCAGCACCTCCAAGCTGTAGCGATCTCGATCCAAAGGTTCCCACACCGTGCGGTACTACGTCTGTATCACCCGTAATTACCTGGATCTTCTCAAGCGGGATTCCAAATATCTCAGAAGCGACCATCGACCAAGCAGTCCTATGTCCTTGACCGTGAGGGGAGGTACCTGATCTTATGGATAAGCCACCATCTTTGGTCAGTTCAACACCGCCAAACTCTGAGTTTGGAAAAGGATTCGTAATCTCCACGTAGACAGATACTCCTACTCCCAGCACCTGTTTCGAAGAGGTCTCCAAACGCTCTTTTTGCTCTCGTCGAAGCTCGGCGTAGTTCGAGTACTCCATCAACATATCAAGAGCTCCTTCGTAGTCTCCCACATCATAAGTAGCACCCGTACCTGTATCGTAGGGAAACCTGTCTTTAGATATAAGATTTATCCGGCGCACTTCCACGGGATCCATATCTAACTTGCGTGCCAATACGTCGATAATGCGCTCAATAGCTTCGGTAGCTTCAGGTCTGCCTGCACCCCTATAGGAAACTATCGGAGTGGTATTGGTAACCACAGATGTCGAACGAAACTCTATCTTTGGTATGTCATAAACACCTGAGGCCATAGTCTTAGTCAGGATAGGCAAAAACGCGCCTATGCTGGGATAAGCGCCCGAGTCCTGAATAACATCAACTCGATAAGCTTGGATCGTCCCGTCCGCGAGGGCGCCAAGGGTTAGATTCTGCACCTGCGCTCGACCATGCCCCAGACCGACCATGTTTTCGCTACGGGTCTCAACCCATCGGACAGGTCTGCCCAGCTTTAAAGCTGCCCAAGCCACCAGTATTTCCTCAGGATACTGGGTTGCCTTAGCTCCAAAACCACCTCCTACGTCAGGGGTAATTACATGGACCTGCGTCGGATCGAGCTTAAGAACCTTCGCCAACAGAGTCTTGACGGCGTGAGGAGTTTGAGTTGATGCATAAAATAGTAACCTACCGTACTTGTCAACGGTAGCCATGGCCGACCTTACCTCCAAAGGAGCAGGCGCAAGCCTCTGGTTTATTATCTTCAAAGACACTACGACGTCGCAGGATCCAAAGATCGTTTCATCGCCAGCTTCGCCAAAAGAAGTAACGATATTCGACCCAACCTCATCATAAAGTACCACGTCCGCATCAAGTGCGCGCTCTGGATCGACAACCACAGGCAGAGGATCATATTCAACAAGAACCATCTCAGCTGCGTCAATAGCAGCTTCTTGAGATGTTGCCAAAACCATAGCAACGGGCTCACCAACAAAGCGGACCCGGTCCTTGGCCAAAAACGGACGATTCATCGCCGGTTTATCTCGAAACATTGAAGCCATTGGGGACAGTTCAACATCTTTGGAACTGTAGATCGCGACTACTCCGGGCATCGAGGCGGCCGCCTCTAGGTCCACGCCAATGATTCTTGCATGGGCTACAGTGGAAGTCACATAGCTTACATGGACCATGGACTCCAACCACAGGTCGCCAACGTAGGTACCTCCGACGGTTAGCAGCTTAGGATCTTCCAGGCGAAGTACCTTATTCCCTAGAATAGACAAAACGGCATCCTTCCTAAACTCGACGGGCACAGACGGAGTTCAAATCCATAGACAATAAAAACATAACCAACTTAAGCTACTGTATGAGTGAATCAGTCATCTTCACGTGATTGAACTCGACCATTAGCTATTTGGAAGTTGTGGCGGAGAGTTCACTTTCCCATTAGGTGGAACATAAAGTGGACTTCCGGGCATGATTTGATATGAGAATTCACCAGGCTTTACAAGTCCAAAATCCTCCCTAGCCAGCTTGTCCAAGTATTGAGGATTTTCATATTGGTTCACTGTTGCTTGAAGTCGTTTGTTGGTGCGTTGCAACGTTAATAGTTCATTTTGAGCGTTTCGGAGTTGTCTACCTTCCGCCAAGAACTCTCCAGTAGGGAAAACAAAGCCAAAGTAGACTATCGTTGCGACAACTACCGCCGCAGCTATTGTCAATCTTTTGCGCGCTTTTTTCGTCATCGCCGCAGCAAACCCTTTCCTCCAGCAAATCTGCCTTGATCCGCGAGTTCAAACTCAATCTCAAGCAGGCGGTTATACTTAGAGACTCTATCAGATCTCGCTGGTGCACCAGTCTTTATTTGGCCGGCATTTAAAGCCACCGACAGATCAGCAATAGTCGTGTCTTCGGTCTCTCCGGATCTATGGGAGATTACAGTACTGTAGCCCGCTCTATGTGCCATCTCCACCGTCTCCAAGGTCTCGCTCAAACTCCCGATCTGATTTAGTTTGATCAAAATTGAGTTGGCAACCGACATTTCGATCCCCTTTGCCAGCTTCTCAGGATTAGTCACAAAAACGTCATCTCCTACGAGTTGAAGTTTATCACCCATACGCTCAGTCAAAAGAGCCCATCCCTCCCAGTCGTCCTCCGCCATTGCATCTTCCAAAGACACGATCTCATACTTGCCGATAAGTAACTCCCAATACGAAACCATCTCTTCACTTGAGAGCACTCTTCCTTCGCCGCTCAAATGATAAGCGCCATCTCTATAGAACTCCGACGCGGCAGGATCTATAGCTAATGAGATCTCTTCTCCAACTTTACGTCCTGCGGCACCTATAGCTACGGAAAGCAACTCCAAAGCCTCTTCATTTGTCTTTAGATTGGGAGCAAAGCCTCCTTCGTCTCCCACCAACGATGACAACGACCTTTCCTTCAAGACGTTTTTCAAGGAATGATAAACCTCAGCTCCCCATCGCAATGCTTCAGAAAAACTCTTGGCACCATGGGGGACTATCATAAACTCTTGAAGATCCAAGTTGTTGTCAGCATGCACACCCCCGTTTATGACATTCATCATTGGGACTGGAAGAACTCCTGAAGAGAGTCCGCCCACATAACGGTAAAGAGGGAGATTCAGAGCTTTTGCTGTCGCCTTTGCCACCGCTAACGATACGCCCAAAATCGCATTCGCTCCAAGCCGTTCCTTGTTCTGAGTTCCATCGAGATCGATCATCTTGTAGTCGATCTCTCTCTGATTTCGAGCATCCATGCCTAAAACAGCATCACGAATTTCAGTGTTTACGTTGGAAACAGCCTTAGTAACGCCTTTTCCACCATAACGTTGATCCTGGTCACGAAGTTCAACCGCCTCAAATCGCCCGGTAGATGCTCCTGACGGCACCGTCGCCTTACCTCTTGCTCCACAGCTTAAACCAACTTCAACTCGTACCGTTGGATTGCCTCGAGAGTCCAGCACTTCAATTGCATGAACATCTATGATCTCAAAGTTTGACACGTTATGACTCCTTACTGAAAACACGTGGCAGTTGATCCTAGGTTATCGCTTTGTCGGTCCTGTTTGGTCGCATCGAGAACGATTGGCATCAAAGTACTCACACCTTAGGTTCATTTTCCATCAACGACACCTCTTTGGTGATGATCTGTGACAGCCTGCGCAATAGAGTATCTAAATCAATCTTTGCCTCCAACGCTTCTAGGGACAAAAGGTAAAGTTTCTCAGCCACGGGACTATCGTTATTAAGTCCAAGGGTGGCATCAGCTGCTTGTTTTTTAACATGGCTCATATCCCCCCCTATGCTCTTGAACTTTCGATAAAGCTTCTCGAGCTTAATCGTGGTTGGAAGACCTTTTGACACGCCATCTAGGATCGATGACCGAGATTTCTCTAGACGTTTCAGCTGCTCCCAATTGGAAACGACCTGGGCAGACGAGTCCACTTGAACGTCGCCAAACACATGGGGGTGTCTATAGCGTAACTTATTTTCAGTAGACACCGCTACGTCATCAATTGAAAACCAACCCTCTTCCCGAGCCAGATTCGCATGAAATAGCACTTGGATAAGAAGGTCTCCCAACTCTTCTTTTAAGTGCTCCATTGCATAACCCAGGTCATCATCGGTGGCAATCGCCACCTCGTCTATAGCCTCAACGACTTCATAGCTTTCCTCCAAGACGTGTCTCGATAGACTTTGGTGAGTTTGCTCCGCGTCCCAAGGACACCGCACCCTCAAGGTACGAATCGTATCCCAAAGTAATACAAGCTTCGACAAAGGACTTTTCAAGTCTTCGATAAATATGGAACTCAGATGATCTGGTTCTTTCTGTAGCGGCCAAGAGTAGTCCTTCGCTACTTGAACTTCTTCGTCAGGTAAGCCCAAGTGATAAAGGACAATGACGCGAGACGCGTTTTCTTCGGCAAGAACCATAAGATCTTCAACGAGATTCATCGAGTAACACTGCATAACAAGGACCGATCCACTGTAACGACTAGCTTCCGTTAGTAGTTGATAGCAGTCCGTTATAGTGACACCTTCAATAGGGTCAATATCCAGCACATTCCAAGCCAGATCTAAAAAAGAAAGCGCTGGGTGAACTGTAACTTGAAAATCTTTTTGGTCTTTAAGTTTTGTGACTGTCCGTTCTCCCACACTTGGAGATCCTGGAACAGCATAAAGAACTACTCGGCCCGATTTGGCTGCTTTGGTCATGCACGCAACCATCTCGTCATAGACGTCAGCAAAACTTTCCGACCTCTCATACACGTCGTCAAGGACGATAACTTCCTTGTCATACTCATGGCACCATGAGAGAAACCTTTCAGCGCTAGGGTGACGTACAGTGCGGACGCAAATCAAGTCGGCCTTTTGTATGTTATCTTTTAACCCGATGTTCAGTAGCTCGCTACTACCAGGACCAAGTCCTACAACATCCACTCTCCCTTTGCTCATCTAAAAGACGTTAGTGGATAAATAAAGTAAAACTGTTTCTCTACGAAGGTGTCGGGAAAAACCCCTTTTGAGCCGTCGCAGAAGGCTGCGAAGGGGGCAACACAGCCACCTGTCCATTCGCTAAAGAAAGGCTCCCAAAAGCAGGGTTTACATAGATGTTCGAAGCCTTAGCAAAGCTTTGCACGTACTGGACTAGTTGTGTCCCTGCCTTAGAACCCAGCAGTTGAGAAACTATGGTGGGAGTTGCTTGAGCTTCGGGCACAACTGGCTTTGAGGTCACGTCCACCAAATACCATCCCTTTATGCCTTGGAAAGGTTTAGATACCTGATTTACTCCCAGAGACGACACGGCCGAGGTGAAAGCGGGTCCAAACGCTGAGGTGTACTGAGACAAAAGACCACACCCTAAAACTCCACCGTTAGCAGCATTAGTCGTGTCTTTGGAGTACTTTGAGGCGACAGCGGGAAACGCAGCTCCTTTCGCTATCTTCGTGGCGAGAGTACTTGCCTCGGCTTGTGTAGGCACTAGTATCTCCGAGCTACAATACTCTGTAAAAGAACCTATATTGTGGTTATAGTAACTGTTTATGGATGACGGTGTTAACTGCTTTCCTGCTAAATGAGCTTCGAGGGCATTTACCGCTGCCGTGTCTTTGATAAGTTGAGCCTGATATGACTTCGAAAAAGCACTAAATACGGCCGTACCACCAAAAGCAGAAGCAGCCATGGGATACGCCACGCTTAGCACAGAGGGACTTATCTTTAGATGGAGACGGCTCAACGCCTCGTCGACAAGCGTGATAGAGATCCGCCTGTTGAGGATCTGTGCTGTAAATTTCGACGAAAACGTCCCCGTTCCAGATCCATAGATAGATCCCTGGCTTTTCTGAATCTGCGCCACGAAAGCTTTATTTGATGCCATAGAGTTCATCTCGTTCATGAGTTGACTTTGAGTTATAACCTTGCCGTTGACTTTAGCAGCATACGGAGCAACAGAGCAGGCCGACAACGTTACTGCAGCTCCGACGACGAGAACAACTTCTCTTAGATATCTCAGCTTCACACAAACTCCCTTTTATACTTTTTGTTCAACGACTATTTCTATCAACAAGGTTAGTTAAAGTGAAAGCGTACTTGGCAATATCATCGAGTGAGCATGTTGACTCTAACGATTCTTTGTAGATTGCGTTTTCTTACTCAGATAACCTTGAGCGGCTCGGCGAAAAGGATCTCGGAACAGAACGTCTCTATTGTCTCCAACGAAGGCACCTTCGTCCCTAACGGCACCACAATCTCTTTCAGATTCTCTTTAACCAGTGCTCTTGGATAGAGTCTTTTCAATCTGACTCCACGAGACCGAGGAAGCTCGACGGGAGAGACTCTCAGTTCGTATCCTAACGAACCCACCTTCTTCGTGACAACAAGCTCATGTACAGCGATGTCCATAAGTCGCGCCTGAAGCCGAACCAGCCCTACAAAATTCTTGACGCATGGTGGAAAGCCTCCAAAGCGATCTGTCAATTCGACTTCAAGATCGTCCACATCTGACAGTGTTGCCACTCGTGCAAAACGAGAATAAACGTCTAAACGTAGATCTTCTCGAGCAATGTATGACTCCGGAATATATGCGTCCACCGGTACATCTACACTAGGCAGGATCACAGTTTTTTCAAGGGGTTGGCCATTCAAATCTGCTACTGCTTCCTTGACCATCTTGACGTAAAGATCGTAACCGACAGCAGCCATGTGTCCACTTTGGTTTTCTCCGAGTATGTTACCCGCTCCTCTGATCTCAAGATCACGCATGGCTATTCGATACCCTGAGCCAAGCTCGACGTTCTCAGAGATAGTCTTTAAGCGCTCAAACGCCACATCAGAGATCCGCTCGGAGTCAGGATAAAACAGATAGGCGTACGCACGCAAACCCGATCGTCCCACTCGTCCTCTAATTTGGTGCAACTGTCCCAAGCCTAACATGTCGGCACGATCAACTACCAAGGTATTGACAGTTGGCATGTCAATACCTGACTCAATAATCGTGGTACAGACCAAGACATCGTATGAGCCTTCCCAAAAGTCAATTATCACCTGTTCCAAAAGACTTTCGTCCATTTGGCCATGCGCCACAGCAACTCGAGCCTCCGGCACCAGATCCCTCAATTTTTGAGCCACCACTTCTATGTCGCTCACTCGATTATGGACGAAAAATACTTGACCTTCTCGAATCAACTCCCTACGTATCGCCTCGGACACTGCAAGTTCGTCATAGGGGCCGACATGAGTAAGAATAGGTTGTCTACGTTTGGGAGGTGTACGTAACAGCGATAGATCCCTGATTCCAGTAAGCGACATCTCCAACGTCCGCGGGATCGGCGTAGCCGTGAGCGTAAGTACGTCCACTCCAGTCTTTAATTGCTTGATCTGCTCTTTGTGAGTCACGCCGAAACGCTGCTCTTCGTCTACTACCAGTAGCCCTAGATCTTTGAATCGAAGATCTTTCGCCAAAAGACGATGGGTACCTATCACAACGTCGACCGTTCCGTTAGCGATTCCGCTAATTACGTCCTTAGACTCCCTGGTCGTCAAGAATCTCGAAAGCATTGCAACATTTACCGGCTGTCCATCGAAACGATCCGAAAAAGTCTGATAGTGCTGCTGTGCGAGAAGCGTCGTTGGCACCAGCACAGCGACCTGTTTGGAGTCTTGGACTGCCTTGAACGCGGCACGAATCGCGATCTCCGTCTTCCCGAATCCGACATCTCCGCAAACCAGTCGATCCATAGGCTTGGGATTCTCCATGTCTTGTTTTACATCTTGAATTGCCTTATCCTGATCTCGGGTGAGTTCATAGGGGAATCGATCTTCGATCTCAGCTTGCCAGGGAGTTTCACTGGAAAACGCATGCCCCTCAGAAACTATACGCTTTTGGTAAAGAACTACGAGCTCTTGCGCAATTTCCTGGGCAGCCTTTCTGACTTTCGCTTTTGTAACCTGCCAGTCGGAACCCCCAAGACGTGATAGAACTGGCTTCTCGCCTCCTAAATACGGGGTAATCAGCGCGACCTGTTCCGTTGGAACGTAGATCTTATCGGAGCCCTTGAACTCCAAAACTAGATAGTCTCTCTCTGCTCCTCCAAGCATTCGCTTGGTCATTCCCTGATAGATAGCGACTCCATGAGTGTCATGTACTACATATGACCCCACTTCAAGTGCTTCAAAATCTACCTGGACCGAACGCCTTCGTCCTTTCTGGGATCTAGATCGATGTGACCTCTTTCTGCCACTTAGATCAGACTCGGAAAGAACTGCCAACCTAGCGCTTTTTGAAATAGCTCCCTCATGAAGTGGAGCTTCCGGCACGATCAAGATCTTGTCTGTCGTCTCTTTGACTGCTTCTAACACGTCGGTCATAACGGCCGCATCCAGCAAGTGTTCGTGCAGCGATCGTAAAATCGCGTTTGCACTTGTTAGAGTATCCGCTCCAATCACCACGAGATATCGCTGACGCACAAGCGTCTTTATCTTATTAATTAAATGTTCGCTATCACGTCCCGAGAGTCCCCATGTCTCAACCACCTTCTCGCTGACACTGTTGGGTTCAACTAATATGAGATCCGCCTGCGATCCATCCAAAACCCCATCGACTGGAATATGAAAACTTGGCATCTCTGCTAGTTCTTTAATACCCCAACTCGCCGCAAGTGCCTTTTTCAAAACCACTTCTTCATCTAAAAGATCAAGGGATCTGGAGCGCAATCGAGAAGGCTCAAACAAAATCACTTTGTCTCTAGCTTCAAGCGTCGAAGCAAGAGAAAACTCTTTTGTATTCAACCATTGAAGCCAGGATTCGATCCCGTCAAAGTACTCCCCACGTGCAATTCTTTCAAACGAGTCTCGACCGAAACTCCACGTCTTGGCGGCTTCCCTTGCACGATCTCTAGTGTCGTCTTCAATGTAAGCTTCTCTTGCTGGAAGTATCTGTACGTCCAAGCGCCGTTCTAACCTGCGTTGATCATCAGGATCGTAGTCGTAGATGCCTTCAATTTCCTCTCCAAAGAGGTCGATCCTGATTGGAAGATCACAAGACGGAGGAAAGATGTCTACTATTGACCCTCGAATGGCAAACTGTCCTTTTGCCTCAACGATATATTCTCTGACATATCCCATCGCCGTAAGATCACTCGCGAGAGATTCAGTTTCCAGCAAGGAACCCTGAGCGAGTGAGATAGTGCGCATTTGAGAAGGAACAAGCAAAAGTTGTTGTATGAAGGCACGAACCGTGGTCACAACGATGATTCCACGGTCTTCAAAGTTACGCACTCCCAGTTCGTGCAAGACTTGTAGGCGCTGTCCCAAAAGGTCCTGTGTAGGCGACACCCTTTCAAAGGGCAGACTCTCCAGCTGTGGAAAGTAGTAGACATTATTTGATCCCAGGTAAGTCTCTAGCTCTTCAAATACCCGCAGAGCCGTGTTGGAGTTGAGTAAAACCAAGAGACTTACCTCTCCTGGCGCAGGTCTGCAGTGAAGGGCGGCGTACAACGCCCATCCGCCTTCATCTACTGCTATTGGGGAGTAGAGGACGTCTTTCGGTGAGATCCCGAGATGGTCTAAAAGCCCCGTTTTCATTTGGTAGTTACATTAAAGATGTTCATAGTCTGATCAACTCCGAATCGAACGATAGAGCGAATCGCTTCAGCGCCATTTTCGATAGCTGCATCTAAGATATCTCTCTCTTTAGCACTTGGACGTGAGAGAACCCAAGCCGAGACATCTCCTCCTGGTCGAGGTCTGTCTATTCCAATACGTACCCTAATAAAGTCGTTACTTCCCACATGACATGCCACTGATTTAAGTCCATTATGCCCTGCTAGGCCACCGCCACGTTTTACCCTTACCGAACCTAATGGTAAGTCTAGCTCGTCGTGGACAACCACAAGAGATGTTAACTCCACGCCGGGATTGCGTCTCAGAATGCACGATAGTGGTCGGCCTGACTCGTTCATAAAACTCTGCGGAAAGGCTAGGAGTACGTTTACTCCATCCATTTTCAACTCAGTCCCTAGATAGTTGCAAGACTTCCTGTAAACCAATGAATGATCCTCGGCACGAGCCAAGAACTTTACAACCTCGGCGCCAACATTATGCCGAGTTCGGTCATATCTATCGCCGGGGTTACCGAGTCCGGCTACAACAAAGAGTACTGCCAACTAGCCCGGCTGTCGCCTACTCCTCTAGTGGGAGTTTCGCAACCACAATATCGGTCTCTGATACTACCTTTACCCCTTTTGGAAGAGGAATTGCCGAGGCCATAACGTCACCTTGTGCGTTGGCTTGCTCAGCAGTGATCTCAAGAGCCGCAGGGATCGCTGAGGCTGGACCTTCAACATTTAATGCAAACACCTGGAGTTGCAAGGGACTCGACGCCGTAAGCGTTACTGATGACGTCACTACATCCTTTGCGTTCATGTAAAGGAAGTCAACGTGTGTTACTTCTCGCCTTACCGGATGCATCTGCACGTCCTGCACTCGAACAATTTGACTTTTTCCATCTATGGACAGAGTCAAAATAGAGCCTTTAGCAATTCGGTTTGACAGTGCTCCTCTAAGTTCTCTTAAGTTACATGCGATCGAGATCGGGGAAGCTTCTACACCATAAACTACCGCAGGCACCATGCCCTCTTTTCGTATGCGACGAGACGCTCCACTTCCCTCTTCGCGGCCCCCAATGGCTTTAACCTCAACCTGCGACACAAAATTCTCCTCGGTATGCAGCTAGGAATTCACTTGATACAACCAGAATAACCTAGTCGATCGCTACCCTATGTCTGGTCACTATCTCGAATTTCTGCTGGGCAGATAGTGCGCTTCCTAATGATTACGCAAAAAGCTTTTCCCTATGAGAGATTATCACCTTTGAAGATATTGGAGACCGAACCGTCCTCAAACACAGCAGCAATGGCATCGGCCAAGATCTTAGCGATTGAAAGAACCTCAAGTTTGTCAAAGCGTCGATCTTCTGGTAACGGCAACGTATCTGTAACAACCACCCTGGAGATGTCTGACGCCTTCAGGCGGTCAACCGCTGGACCTGATAACAGTCCATGTGTTGCCATCGCCCACACCTCAGACGCTCCCCGTGCTATCAAAAGCTCTGCTGCCGCACATATCGTCCCGGCCGTATCTATCATGTCGTCAATGAGCACACATCTTCGCCCTGATACTTCTCCCACTACATCAAGGGCCTCCACAACGTTTGCCGTCCCTTTTGGACGTCGCTTATGCACAAAAGCAACATCCGCATTCAGGTACTGGGAGTAGCGAGAGGCTACCTTTACGCGACCCGCATCAGGGGCTACTATGACAAAGTCCTCATTGCCAAAGCTCTTTAGATAGTCAATCAGGACCGGCATGGCAGTCAGATGGTCTACGGGCCCATCAAAAAATCCTTGGATCTGCCCTGAATGCAGATCTACCGACACGATACGATCCGCACCAGCCGCCGCAAATAGATCTGAAACCAACTTAGCCGTTATCGGCTCTCGTCCCGCTGACTTCCTGTCTTGACGCGAGTACCCGTAGTACGGGCAAACTGCAGTAATTCGATCCGCCGACGCTCGTTTCGCTGCATCGATCATGATGAGCTGCTCGAAGATCGAGTCGTTGACAGGACCAGCATGAGTTTGAAGTATAAATACATCTTTACCTCGTACCGAGTCCCCAAAACGGCAGTATATTTCACCATCTGCAAAGTCTTTGAGCACCATGGGTCCAAGTCTTACCTCAAGATGCTTTGCGACTTCGACTGCCAGTTCTCTATGAGCTCTACCTGCGTAAAGTTCAAGTCTTCTCCGTAGCACGAGCTCCATCTACTATTACTCCGTGTTCCTAGTGGATCTAATCTCTTGGTGTGGCGCCACCTTCGTTCCTGGAGTCAAGTCTACAAATGGTCCTACGTTTGCTCCATCGCCAATGTAAGCATTATTAGCTTCGCAGTACGATAGGCGCACTTTTTCACCAACTACACAGTCAACGAGGCGACAGCCAGGTCCAATTTCTGATCCCCATCCTATCGTCGTGGTGCCTTCAAGTACAACTCCCGGCCAGATCGTCACATCTTCCCCCAGTGTGGACCTACAGTCAATGTAGGTCACGTCAGGATCTATCAAAGTGACGCCCTCCTTCATCCAATTTGAATTAATCCTGCCACGCATAACCTTCTCAGCATCAGCAAGTTGGGCTCTATCGTTTACACCCATCACCAGCGAAGGATCATCCACCATCAAAGATCCAATCGAATACCCCGCGTCGGAGAGAACTGACACCGCATCAGTAAGATAAAGCTCGCCTTGAGAGTTGTATGGAGCTAGTCGTCGAAGTGCAGCTGGCAACGGAGCAGTATCAAAGATGTAAAGCGATGTATTGATCTCTTGGATTTGACGTTCTTGTTCGGATGCATCTCGTTCCTCCACCACACCAACGACTGAACCTGTCTTTGACCGAAGAACTCTACCGTATCCGAAGGGATTCTCCAAGAACGCCGTCAAGAGCGTAGCCGCATAGCTACTCGAGAAGTGAGTTTCAACCAGGGACGTCAACGTCTCAGCATCAACAAGAGGAACATCAGCAGGCATGACCATGACCGCGCCTCTACGACCACCCAAGGCTGTCATTGGATCTGTTATACGCGTCATCGCTACGGACAACGCGTCTCCCGTTCCTCTGAGACTTTCCTGTCTAACGAATACAAGCTCTAAGTTGCCTTTGTACTGAGCTAACAACTCAGAACGTATCTCTTCTTCTTTGTGTCCTACGACTATGACAACACGATCTATTAAAACGATCTCTTCCAAGGCACTCAAAATATGTTCCAACATGGTTTTCCCACATAACTTGAGCAATGGTTTCGGTCGTTGAGATTTCATTCGAGTGCCTTCTCCGGCTGCCATTACAACTACCGACAAAGGGGCGTGGTAAGAGTTCATCTTCTTAGGCCTCTCCAAAGCACGTTAGTAAAAATATTCATACTTGATGAGCTGATGCAAACAGCGTACCCTATTTTGCTTCCACCTTACTCTGAAATACGAAGGTCGTGACAGAGTTTGGAGGTATTGACGTCACAACCCTTTCTCCTTTAACATCAGGCAGAGTTCCCTTCTGCCAGTTTGCAGTCGCATCCGTCACCACCGTTTCTATAGGTATCAAAGTCATGCGACGTTCCGGAAAATCAATCTCTAATGTCAACGGCTTTGCGGATGCACTTTCATTTCCTACAACCACCGTCCACGTGTTTTGGCTTCGCGCCGCAATTGCAAAGACGCTGGGAGAGTCCGACTGCACAGAGAAAACTTTAGCTCCTGGTCGAATAAATCGAGAGTAGTTTCCAAACACGTAAAATCTCTTGGTCAAATAAAAGTTCTGATCACCATTTTTCGCACCGGCAATGTTGTAGTAGACCAGCCCATCGTTTCGACCCAAGTAGTTCACTTGATCCCAACATCTCGGACTCGACTTCGGATCACATCCAAGGTTCGGAGATACTGCAGTCCACCAATCAAAGGCTTGATCTCGCCCGTACGTGATGTCACTATATATCGTGCGAGCCAGCCACATACCTGAGACCATGGTCGGGTCGTATTGATATCCAAAGTGCGCCCCGTTATAACAGCAGATCTCCGTCATCCAAGACGGTTTATGTAGTGCTGATACGCTGGCTGCCATCTCCGACAGAACAGTTTTATCTGGAAAGTCGTAAAGATGGTGAGCCACGACATCCAGATACTTTAATACCTGAGGGTTATCAGCCCATCTATGGAGATGAGGAAGTAGTAAAGTCGAAACCTTGGAAGACTCGTCTGCAATCTCCTTGCACCATGGAGCATACTTCGCTAGAGCTTTGCCAACAGCTATCACTACTCGGGCTCGTAGCTCGACCGGAACCGCCATGCCTTCTTGTTTGCATGAACCAAAGTTATTATCGGGTTCGTTCATGGGTGATACGTAGTTCACAGTAACCCCAAAATGCTCCTTGATACCTCGGATTACTTGAGCTAGATAGGTGGCATAGGAGGAAACGTCTAACGGATTGAGCGAACCCCCGCAAGAGAGGTGATTGGTCGTAAAGGCAGGTGGTGCGGAGTTTACAAAGCCAACAAGGTCAGCCACATGATAACGACTTGCCATCTTCAAGAACTCGATACCAGCGGAGTCGGCCGACCAGTTGTATTTAGACGGCCCGACATAGAAAGTTGACGGCGCCTTCCAAGGCACTATAACACCTACTCCACCTCCGCCGATGTTGTATCGATATTGAGCCAGATAAAGACCACTGCGAGAAAAAAGGATCTTACCAAGTTGGTTCTTTGCGCTTTGAGAAAAGCCAGATATCGGACCGGGCCACCACGCTCCCGAAGCTCCAAAGCCTTGCCAGTTGAGGCTAGAACTAGACGACACCGACAACGTAGCTTGCTGAGCCGCAAGGGGCCGTTGGTTTTGATTCTTAAACGAGATACTCTGCGCTTTGGAGTCAATTGCAAACACGGCCAGAACTAACGCACTTAGAGCTAGAGCAGCTGCTCTGAGGAAAATAGGGAAGCTCGACCGCCTCAGCTTCTCCTGCCGCTCATCCACTACTTGTTCTCCTTATGTTAACTTCATAAAACCTTCAACATACATGGGCACCTTTAAGATGGGGTTAAGGCATCATGAAATCATTAAAATCAAAAGATCAAGACCCAGTTGAAATGGTTAATCCCTAGTCCCAGAAGGACTTTTGCTCCCTTACTTTGACCAGTCTATTGATGAGGAGTTTCCCCACTTTGCATCAGGTAGTGACAAAGTGGATTCATACTTTGAACTTCAGCCTGTCGTGCTCAAATACTCATGGCACAGATCACCGTTCAAACACCCCTTTTGGGTGATACTCAGCGCCATTTCGTTCCGTTATCTTATCGACCATAGATGTTACAGGAGGACAATGGCGAAAGTCGCAGGAGTCATATTTGACGTTGATGGAACACTAGCCGAAACTGAAGAGGCACACAGAAGGGCCTTCAATGAAACTTTCGAACACTTTAAAGTTCAATGGTTTTGGGATCAACATACCTACAAAAGACTTCTAGGTGTAACTGGCGGGAAAGAGAGAATCAAGTTCTACGCTAACGAAGTACGAACGCCTCTGAGCGATACAGACATAGCAGAGCTTCACGAGTACAAGACTAAGCGCTACGAGCAGCTAATTGCTGAAGGCCAAATATCGTTGCGCCCAGGTGTCGAACGTTTGATCAACGAGGCTTTAGAGTCTCGCGTAAAGCTCCTCGTTGCCACCACTACAAACTATCCCAACGTTGTGGCGTTACTAGATGCAACGTTAGGTTCCGGATCAATAGACTTATTTGATGTAGTGGCTGCTGGCGATGTAGTTCCGCGCAAAAAACCATCTCCGGATGTCTACTTCAAAGCACTTCAAGAAGTCTCTTTGGATCCAAAAGAGTGCTTTGCCATCGAAGACTCTCGAAACGGCCTCATAGCAGCAGTATCCGCGGGCATATCCACGGTAATAACCCCGAGTTCTTACACCGCAGACGAGAGATTTAGTGAGGCTATCTCTGTCGTAGATCACTTGGGAACCCCAGATCGACCATGCACGGGCATTCAGGGCATCTTCCCTAAAAATGGTATCGTCTCCATATCTTGGCTGTCAGAGATCATCGTCTAAGCAGGCTAACTTCCAGCTCTATCAGATAGTTAGACTGCAATCCACTAGTTCCCTGTAACTTGAAAAGGTTAGGATGTCTAAAGAAACGATCTTTGGGAGCTTTGTTGGTAACTAGAGCGAGGGGTAGGAGCAAAAAAAGGACCTTGGCTGGTCAGTCATCCCTGTTCCCACCAATGGACTCGCACTTTTGCATTGCATTGGACGTTGAAACCACTGGGCTAAGAGCCGACACCGATAGAGTTCTGCAACTGGGAGTGGTGTTAGGAGATAACAATTTTTCACCACTTTGGGAAGGAGCCATTACAATCGACCCTGACGTTGCAGTACCAGAAAACGTAGTGGGAATTCACGGTCTCAGTAATCAAATGGTGGATGGTTGCGTATCTTTCGCGGTCGCAGGGAGATGGCTTGCACCTTTGATCCAAGACAAGATAGTAATTGGACACAACGTTGGTTTTGACTTAAGTTTCCTTAGTTACGAGTATGAACGCGTAAGTGAAAAACTACCTCGTCTCGCCGGTATGATCGATTCCCTTTCCATGTCAAGGTATATTTTACCTCGTTTGAGAAGCCACAAACTGGAATGGGTCTGTAACGAACTGAACATTGAGATAACACGTAGCCATGATGCTTGCTACGATGCCCTCGCCTCTTTGGAGATTGTTAGGGCCCTTGCCCAAATACAGCCCAAGTACCTCGAGCGATCGTTAACCGTATCTCAAACTATGTACGACGAATCCGATACCCATTTGATGAATCTTCGACAGTGTAACCAAGGGCCCGAATCTCATTTCGGATAATATCGGCGCTGGCGAAGTCTCGATCTTGTTTCGCCAACTGTCTTTTTCGAGCCAACTCCAAAACAGAGTCAGGAATCTCTTCAGCAACCACCGACGGCGCGAGTCCGAGAGCCTCCAGTGCGGCAGAAACCTGAATGCCATATCCTTTTGCAACTTGAAACTCACCAGCATCAAACGCCGTATTTCCCTTTGTAATAGCTTCAAAAATAGCCCTCATGGCTACAGGAGTATTGAGGTCCTCATCCATCGCTTCCTCGAACTCCTGTGTCAACGCAACTTTATCACTTGCCATAACATTTGAGTCCCGAATAAGATCACCGAGACGATCCAAGAACTGATCAAGCCTCCGCAGAGTTGAAACAGCCTCTTCGGCTAGTTCTCTAGTGACCTCCAAAGGAGACCTATAGTGAGATCGGGCGACCAAGAGTCGATACGAGCGTGGATCATAAAGTTCAAGCATCTCGGTAAGAGTCGTAAAGTTTCCAAGAGACTTGGACATCTTGACTCCTCCGGACTCTACAAACCCGTGGTGCATCCACTGTTGTGCAAAGCCATACCCAAGCAACTTGGCTTGAGCTCTTTCGTTTTCATGGTGAGGAAACTTAAGATCCAATCCCCCTCCATGCAGATCAAAGTGGTGCCCCAAAATACCAGTAGACATCGCCACGCACTCGGTATGCCAACCTGGTCTTCCAGGACCAAAAGGAGCGTCCCAATAAAGCTCTTGTTTCGAATTGAATTTCCACAGTGCAAAGTCAAGAGGCTGTCGCTTGTCCTCTGAGAAGTTGCGGCTCGAAGTCTGCAAGTTAGATAGGTCCTGTTGTGCCAAGAGCCCATAGTCAGAGACTTTTGAAATGTCTAGGTACACTCCATCTTTGGTTACATAGGTAAACCCACCTCGTGAGAGCTGTTCGATTAAATCAACAATTTGCTCTATCCACTCCGTAGCTCTCGGCGCATAGTGAGGCCGAAGCACCCCAAGGTTGTCCATGGCTTTCCACCACTGCTCTTCATAGTCTCTAGCTAGCTCCAATGGATCGGCAGCTTCTCTTTGTGCGCGCGCAATAATCTTGTCGTCGACGTCAGTAATATTCGACACATGCACTACCTCAAGCCCTCGATACTGGAGATAACGCCTAAGAAGATCAAAGGTGAGCACAGATCTTCCATGGCCTATATGAGGACGATCGTACACCGTTGGACCGCATACATACATAGTGAAGTTGGGCGCGTTCAGGGGAGTAACCTGTATGTTATTACCTAATAATGTATTGTAAAGACGCAGCATATAAAGGCATGATAGTCGTGGACTCAAAAGTTTCTTATCCTGAAAAGGTGACCCTAGACGGGCTAGAATCCAAGTGGAGCACAGCCTGGGAGGAAAGTGGAGTATTCCGCTTCGATCCAACTATCACCAAAGACAAGATCTACTCGATAGATACTCCACCGCCGACGGTAAGTGGATCACTCCATATCGGACATGTATTTTCCTATACCCACTGCGATATTGTCGCCCGCTACAAACGAATGCAGGGCTTCGAAGTCTTTTACCCGATGGGATTTGATGACAACGGAGTGCCGACAGAGAGAAGAGTTCAAAATTACTACGGAGTAAAGTGCGATCCAACACTCGCCTATGACGAGAACCCAGAGATATCGTCGCACACAGGTGGCAGCCATAAAGCGGTCTCAAGACGCAACTTTATCGAACTGTGCACTATGCTCACCCAGCAGGACGAGCGTATATTTGAAGATCTTTGGCGAAAACTCGGTCTTAGCGTTGATTGGACGATCACCTATACGACAGTAGGAGACACTGCCAGGAAAGTCTCTCAACGATCCTTTCTCAAAGGAGTTGCAGATAAGGAAATCTACTCTGCAGATGCTCCCACTCTGTGGGATGTAGACTTTCAAACAGCCATATCGCAAGCCGAACTAGAAGACCGTGAGATCGAAGGAACTTACACTATCGTAAAGTTCCACCTTGAAGATGGGACAGCACTTCATATAGAAACCTCCAGGCCGGAACTAATAGCTTCCTGCGTAGCCATCGTGGTCAATCCAAGTGACAAACGATATGCCGCGTTGGTTGGCGCCACTGCATATTCTCCACTTTTTGAGGTTCCTTTAGTCATACATGCACATCCGTTGGCAGACTCAGAAAAAGGGACCGGAGTAGCGATGGTCTCCACTTTTGGAGACCTTACCGATGTCACCTGGTGGCGAGAACTTTCACTTCCGCTTCGCAATCTTGTGGGTAGAGACGGACGTTTTTATGCCGAGGCACCCTTTGGCGAAGACGGTTGGTTCTCTAGAGATCCCATGAGCGCCCGGAAGTTCTACCGTGTTTTAGCCGGTCTTCCCACAAAAAAGGCCAGAGAGGCGATTATTGCCCTTTTGAGAGAAAATGAACTACTTGTAGGCGAACCCAAAAAGGTACGCCATGCCGTGAAGTTCTATGAAAAAGGTGATCGCCCCTTGGAGGTGGTCACCTCGCGGCAGTGGTATGTTCACACCCTCAAACACAGCGACAAACTGTTAAAGCGCGGGAAAGAGTTGAACTTTGTACCCTCTAGCATGAGGATACGCTACGAGAACTGGGTAAGCGGATTGAACTCCGACTGGAACATCTCAAGACAACGTTATTTTGGCATCCCGATTCCCATCTGGTATCAGATCGATGAGAACGGTAAGATCCTCTACGACAAGCCAATACTTCCACAAGACAACCAACTGCCAGTCGATCCGCAAGTAGACACTCCGCCAGCCTATGAAGAGTCCCAGAGAGATCAGGCACTTGGTTTCAGCGCAGATCAGGACGTGATGGATACCTGGGCCACATCGTCTTTGAGTCCGCTTCTAGCGATTGAGTCGGCACCCATCCCCATTGAGCGCAACAGATGCTTCCCGATGGATCTACGGCCTCAGGGCCAAGACATCATTAGAACCTGGTTGTTCTACACGGTTTTGCGATCAGAGATTGAACATCACCAGCTTCCTTGGTCCAACACGCTGATATCTGGCTTTGTATTGGATCCAGATCGCAAGAAGATGTCTAAGTCCAAGGGAAACGTCGTCACTCCAATGCCTTTGGTTGAAAAGTTTGGAGCCGACGCTCTTAGATATTGGAGTGCTTATGGGCGTCCCGGCGTTGATACTGCTGCCGATGAATCCCAGATGAGAACCGGTCGGCGTTTGGCAATAAAGATTGGAAATGCCTCAAAGTTCGTCCTTTCAGTCACTGAACTTACCTCCAAGGTTAAAGATGACCACATAAAACCAAGTATTTTGGACCCTATAGACGTAGATCTGTTCGTTGGTCTTCGGGGTGTCATTGCAGATGCCACCGAAGCGCTAGATCGTTACGACTATACAAAGGCTCTTGAGTTAACAGAGGAGTTCTTCTGGGGATATTGTGATGACTACATTGAGTTAGTCAAAGTTAGAGCCTACGGTGCAAACTACTCACCTGGTGATGAACACGCCCAATCGGCTCGCTATAGTTTGTTGAAGTCGCTTTCTATACTCCTTAGAGCCTTTGCTCCATTTCAGCCGTACATAACCGAAGAGGTGTGGTCTTGGTGGCAGTTCGGTTCGATACATCGGGCACCCTGGCCCACGACTGAAGAGATAGACAACATTATCTCAGGTGCCCAGGTACCCTCTCACAGTCATAGACCTTACGTTATAGCCGCGGACATACTCTCTGAGATTCGCAAAGCTAAGTCAAACGCAAAAGTATCTATGAAAACTCCCGTTAAGTCATTATTGGTATCGGCTGATCGTGCTTTCATAGACGGCTTCGAACTCGTCAGACAAGATGTTATCGATGCCGGTGTGGTAGAGGCCTCAACCTCTGAGATAGGACCGAGGTCGGTTCAAGTTTGTCTGGATAACAGTAGCAAATAAAGAATTCTCGGTCTTCCAGTAAGAAATTCACTGTTTAGTCTCAAATATTACCATCTGGTAATATTGTTAGTGACGCTTGTAAACACCTCAACCGGACCATTGAATTGATCGAGTTGACAGAGTAAGTGAGGTTTCAAAGTGGAGTTCTCCCTATCCCTAAGTGAAGATCAAAAAGACATACAAAAATGGGTACATGATTTTGCCGAACGAGTAGTCAGACCAGCAGCCCGCGAGTGGGACGAAAGAGAAGAGACCCCTTGGCCCATCATTCAGGAGGCCGCTAAGGCCGGTCTATACTCCCTCGACTTCATCGCCAACGGATATGCCGACAAGTCGGGGCTGACTCTAGCTCTTGTCAATGAAGAGATGGCATGGGGAGACGCTGGCATCACCCTTTCAATCTTTGGCTCAATTCTTGCTGTAGCCGGAATCATGGCCAATGGGACGCCAGAGCAGATCACCGAGTGGTTACCACAGTGTTTTGGAACCCCGGATGATGTCAAGATAGCTGCTTTTGCAGTTACCGAGCCTGACGCAGGCTCCGATGTCTCCTCACTCAGGACTCGAGCCACGTACGATCAAAGCACCGACACCTGGACTATCAACGGAACCAAGACCTGGATCACAAATGGTGGAATCGCTGATGTTCACGTCGTAGTTGCAAGTGTCGACCCAGAACTTGGCGCAAGAGGTCAGGCAAGCTTCATAGTTCCTCCAAAAACTGCTGGACTGTCACAGGGCCAGAAATTTAAAAAAATGGGAATCAGGGCTTCTCATACAGCCGAAGTCATATTAGAGGAAGTAAAAGTACCGGGGAACTGTCTTCTTGGTGGCAAGGCACGCTTAGACGAACGACTCGCAAGAGCACGACAAGGTGAGAGATCAAAGTCGCAAGCCGCCATGGCCACATTTGAAGCCTCAAGGCCTATAGTAGCTGCACAAGCAGTTGGAATTGCCCGCGCTGCTTATGAATACTCTCTAGAGTATGCAAAAAATCGAACACAGTTTGGTAGACCAATAATCGACAATCAAGCAATAGCCTTCAAGTTTGCCGACATGGTAACAAAGATCGACTCAGCTCGTTTACTGTGCTGGAGAGCGGCATGGATGGCGGCGAACGGCGTCCCCTTTACCCACGGTGAAGGATCGATGTCAAAGCTACAAGCTGGGGAGACTGCCGTTTGGGTTACAGAGCAAGCTATTCAAGTTCTTGGCGGGTACGGTTATGTGAGGGAGAATTACGTCGAGCAATGGCACCGCGATGCCAAAATTTACACCATCTTTGAAGGGACTTCAGAGATTCAACGCCTTATTATCGCAAGAGCACTTTCAGGAATACACATACGCTAATAAGAACCTGCTGAATCAGTCCATGTGAAACCCTCTCCGCTCTCACGAATGGGACCTCTGCGTCCCCGGTGCTACCTGTCATCGTCAACTCGTTGCTCTCGAAGGTTACCTCTTCACCAGTTGACTGCATCTCCCGTGTCTGACTGGCATCTCTCATCTCGACACCTCCCGTCTCCCGAATAGATATATAGCTATTCCGAACACCAACAGGCTTGCGATCCCAGCAGTCACGATAGCGTGCCAGAGTACACCCGCAGGATGACCTATTAGGTCAGCTTCACTTTCTGCTAAGCGAGTAGGCATCCATGACATTACGCCAGGGACACTTTCCAACAGAGCGAGGGCTAGGAATAGTGTGACTGTCGCGCCGACAACGCCAAGAACGCTTCGTATCACGCTCGAAAAAAACGCGACCGTGCTAACGACAAAGAACAGCCATAGCGCCTCGAGAAGAAAACCGACGACCAACGGTCCAAAGGACAGGGAGCCGATTAGCACCGTGGTTTCGTACCAGGCTCCCAACGTTCCCAGTGCTAGAGCAACTACACTTGCACCAATCACCGCAACGAAGCGCGGCACAAGGAGCGGCGCCGGTTTGCGTACCCGTGTTCGATAGAAAATGGCGATGACGGGGTTCGCGTCGATTGCGAGGCTTGCAGCGGCCACGATTGCTACTACTAACGTGCATAACGAGGAAATATTGTTGGCGAAGTTCTGGATTCCGTCGAACGGCTTCGGCTTGGGCAGGATCAGCTTGATGTCGCTGGTAGCAGTCTTGCTTTTTATGATTTGAGGTAGATAGTGCACAAGTACAGGTCCCCCAACACCGAGTATCACGAACATGGCGACGAGGGCGATCAGTCGGCGAGTGCGCATAATTCTTAGAAGCTCTAGGCGCCAAGGGCTCACTGAGGATCCCCTGCCTTGTGCTTGCGTTGACTGTATCGGCCGGTCTCGGTCAGCTCAAAGAAGATGTCCTGCAAGCTGGCGCCTGCTCGGCCGTACTCGATCAGCCCAGTGTTGCTTTGGGCTATCAGGCGCGCCATGTGCAGCTCTGCTTCTCTTGCGTCGGTCACGTCGACGATGAGTTCCCCCGGCTGTTCTTCTCGTACGCTTTGGACCCACGGAGCGTCGCTGATTAGGTTCTTCAGGCAGGTCGCTGGAGGGTGGACCAGAATCCGAAGAACTGTCGACGCCTTGGCCAGCAAGTCGTCGACAGAGCCCTGGTAAACGAGCTGGCCACGGGTAAGAACACCGACACTGTCACATATTCTCTGCACGTCAGCGAGGTCGTGGCTGGAGACGATCACCGTTACGGAGTCCCGGAGGTGGGCCAGGAGGTCGATAACCTCCCGACGACCGGCCGGGTCGAGTGCTGCTGCCGGCTCGTCAGCAATAAGAACTTTTGGCTCGCCTATCAGGCCTGCGGCTATGCCGAGACGTGAAGTCATCCCACGCGAGAAGCCCCCCACCCTGTGCGCGGCTGAGTCTGCAAGCCCAACATGGTCGAGCATCTCCACCAGAATTTTCCTCGGCCGCGGCTTTCCCAACAGACCGGATGCCGCATCAAGAACCTCCATGGCAGTCAGCCATGGCTCGAACTCCGGCGTGTCTGGGCAGTAAGCAACCTGGTTGAGAGGAACGCCCCACTCGATGGTTCCAGCAGTTGCGTGCCGAAGTCCGGCCAGCAACTCGAAGGTCGTGGTTTTGCCAGATCCGTTTGGCCCCACCAGGCCATAGATGGCACCTGCTGGCACCTCAAGGTCGATGTTTCGCACGGCCTCGGTCTCGCCATAAGACTTGGACAGGCAGTGGGTACGCAGGCCGTTCAACGTTGCCGCCCAACGACGAGGTAGATGATGCCGCCAAGCGGGACGGAGATGAGAATGATCAGCGCCCACACCCAGCGAGGCAGGAATCGCACTCTCTCGGAGCGTAAGACATCGACCAGGCAAAAGACCTCGAAGGTTAACGCCACGATAGCGATCGGCGCCAGCGCAACCGTTGCTGAACCAAAGACGGTCAAGTCGATATATGCTATCATTACTAATAATGATACTACAATGCCAACTGGGAGACAAGCCCAATAAAAATGACTAGCGCTGACCTACTCCTTCACCCCATCCGGCTTCGGATATTGCGCGCATTTCTCGGCGACCGAGCACTCACCACGACCGATCTGCGAAACGAGCTTGCTGACATACCTGTAGCGAGCCTCTACCGCCATGTTGCGCTCTTGGTCAACGGTGGCGTCCTTGCCGTAGTCGCCGAGCGTCAAGTCCGCGGTGCGATTGAACGCACCTACGTCCTACGGCAATCAGCCGCCAAGGTGAACGTGAAGGAACTAGCCGAGATGACGCCCGACCAGCACCGTCAGGCGTTTATCGCCTTTATAGCCGGGCTTGTCGGTGACTTCGACCGCTATCTTGCACGCGGGAATATAGACCTACTGAGAGACGGGGTCAGCTACGGCATGGCCGGTATATGGCTCGATGATGCTGAACGACGGGAAGTTACCCTACAGCTGAATACAATCCTGCAGCCACTCCTTGCTAATACGCCTAGGGTCGGTCGCAAGCGATGGGTCTTTGGGACGATTGTGCTGCCCGGGAACGACACTGCTCAGCCCACTCCTTCTCTATCGAAGGAAGCTCGTCCTACGTAATAACTAACTGCACACTGCTTACGCCTTTCGCTCTCATCTTGCACTCATTTTCATGTACATTATTGGTCGCAAGACTCCGGAATCTGTCGTCGCAAGTTGTACAATAGCCAGGTATCAGCCAGCTTCACCTGCGCGGGTTCCAGGATGTCGCGTACCTAGGCTGAGTGTTTATGCAAAAGGGCAATTTCCTATACGCAACCGGCCCATGGCCTAAAAAGCAGTATAAACGTCGTGGGTCTTCAGTGTCGCAGCCAAGAAATGGTACATCGGGCTGGGTTCCGGCACGCGATCACATCGTCCCATACCCAACTGAACGCGTCGAAGAAAACTCCTTGGCGGACACGGCGCAAGACTGTGAACCCCGCTGGAGGAGAGTCGCTTGATCGATTTCGAGCGAAAGCGCCCATAAGAACTCACAGGCAACATGCTCCAGCCCTGGGTCAATCAGGGGTTGAAACGTGGTACCGCTTGACTTAGCGACCGGCCACTAAGGCGAAGACCCCAGCAAAGCGAATCGCCTTTTCCACGAACGTCATCGACTCACTACCACCCAAAACGCTTTCCTTTGAAAACGGAGTTGGTAATGGCGCTCAAGCGTCACCTCCATACGGTCCCTCACAACGATCTGCGGCCTAACCAGCACACACTTCGATGCCAGGATAATCAAGAACCAGGCCAGCACGTCGCGGAAAAGACGGGATCTGAAGTTAAAAGCGGGCGCCTCATCATCGTAGTGTTGAAAGGCTTTTTTGGTCTCCGACCCGTTTGTAGCTTTGGTCCAGCCGCTCCACAACGTTTCCGGTGACGCACACACACGTCGCCTGGACGACAGCGTTTTCACCTGACACAAGGCCACAGCGGCACACCGGCAGAGCATTGGTCATGCCGATGATTCCAGATTGACGTCGAGGCAACCATCGAGGTGATACAACACGCTTGCCGTCAACTGTAAAAGCTCTGCGTCGTCCGACTCAACGAGCTTCTCAACAGCACGACCCGCGACTGCGCCAACGAGGAGGAGATCGCCAATGGAATGGTCTAGAATTGCTTTGCGAGTCGAATCGGCCTTGCGGGATGCGTCACGGCCGACAACGAGCTGCAACCGCCCGTCAATCCGGAGGTCTAGATGTTCCACAGCATCCCATTTGAAATCCTTGAGCGGATGCATGAACTCGAACGGCGCGACGAGGCCGATCGTACGGACGGAACCTCTCGCCTCGACCGGCTCCGCCAAATCCCCGAGGAGACAGGACGCTTCATCGCGCTCTGGGCAGCCTCGGCCCCGGAGGGTGCCATGATCGAGATAGGGACCAGTGCGGGTTATTCGGCTCTCTGGGGTTGTCGCTCGCCTGCCGGGCGACGGGCCGCACACTCACGACCTTCGAGATCCTCGCAAAGAAGGCTGCCATGGCGCGCCAGACGTTCTCACTAGCCGGCGTCGACGACCTGGTCACGCTCGTCGAAGGTGACTTCCTAGATCATGTGGATGGGATCGGCCCAGTGGGGTTCTGCTTCCTCGATGCCGAGAAGGAGGCCTACGCCGCCTGTTACGACTCCGTCGTGCCGCTCCTCGTCCCAGGCGGCCTCCTGGTAGCGGACAACGCCATCAATCACCGCGAGACACTCCAACCGATCATCGATGCTGCCCTCCATGACGAGCGTATCGATGCTCTCGTGGTCCCCATCGGCAAGGGAGAACTCGTGTGCCGAAGGAAAACCTGAACTTGCGATAGTCAGCATCGTCGTCCCGATGATCCGTTCCGAGAGCTGAGGAGAACTCAGCAAAGCTGGCCTCCCAGTATACACCCAGGGTTGAACCCTTGAATGACCAGAAACCCGCTGAATGGTTACCCCACACCTGCCGTCACCACATCGAACCCAGTCCCGTGGGCGGGTTGTGTCCCGAATTATGCACCCGACAACCAGCGCGTCCGTCACGAGTCCTCCGTCTATGAGACGTGGCCTCGTGAGTATCGCCCTACGCATGTGAGAGTCGTTCAGGGGGCTTCGTCGGCGCTGCCAAGTAGGGCGCGAGTGAGACGGTTGCGCGAATCGAGGAGCTGGCTCAGTGCCGCGTCGAGTTCGACTTCGCGCACCACGAGCGAAGATGCCGTTGGAGCAGGTCCACCGGCGTTGCCAGTGCCATCTGCGGCTAGGAGGACAGCGCGTCGGAGTAGTTCTTTGAGGAACGAGGCGGTGACCCCGTCAGTTCGCTCGATGACGCGCGAGAGGTCGGGGACATCGAGGGTCACGTTGCCCTTGTACAGCTCGATCAGTCGGCGGCGTCCCGCGGCGTCAGGTAGGGGGATCTCCACCGCCTGATCTACCCGCCCAGGGCGCGCAGCGAGTGCCGGTTCGAGGAGATCCGCACGATTGGTGGTAAGCACGAATGCCACGTCGACGTCCTCGCCGAGACCATCCATCTCGTTGAGCAACCCGAACAGCAGCGGATGTTGACCGGGGTGCATACCCCGATGTTCGGCGATAAGGTCGACATCCTCGACGACCACCACCGAGGGTTGAAGAGACCGGGCGATAGAGCATGCCGATCCGATCGCACCGAGGGCTTGGCCAGAGAGGATCACGACGGTCACGCCTTCCAAGCGGCCAAGCAGGTAACGCACAGTATGGGTTTTACCCGTACCCGGCGGGCCGTGCAACAACACCCCGCGCTTGAGGTGCTGCCCCGCTGCGAGGAGCTTCTCGCGCTGGCTGGTGATACCCACTACGTGGCGTTCGACCATCTCCAAGGTGCCGGGCGGGAGCACCAACGCCTCACGGGGCAACGAGGGGCGGCGCTGGAAGCCGATAGGGGCTTGAGCAGGGCCGAACATCTCCGAGCCGAAGGCAACCACCTGGCCACGGAACACGTTATGGGCAAGCGCTGCCTGGCGAAGCTCGTCCAATGCAGCGGAGCTTCGCTCGGGATCAGGTCCGGTGACCTCTACCGAGATCTGCTGGCCACCAGGGCCGTGGTCCTGTACTTGATGCACCAGCAGCGCTAATGGCCCCCCGGTCTCGTCGACCAGGTACAGCGCGCAGCGTACGGCCGGGTGGGTGGCGCCGTCGGGACCCGACTCCAGGCTGACCATAGAGATGCTGCCGATGCCTGGGCTGAACGGGTCTCGTGCGGGTTGGGCAAGGTCCGCCAAGGTGAACATACGGTGCTCGAAGCCGGTGATCCCGACGAGGACGTACGAGCGGCCGAACTCTCCCAGCCAGTGCTCCAGGCCAACTTGCACATTCACGTGGTCGTAGACGGGCCAGTTTGCCCCGACTACGGGCAGAGAAGAGACCCCCTGGCCCAGGTGTTCGGCCAACAGACGAGCAAGTGTGGGGGCCTCGTCGGCCCTCGCCGCCCCTACGGTCTTCCTGATGAGACGCCGTGCCAGGCGCGACACATCGGCCACCTCTGGCCGCAACGGTTCCCCGCCGGCGTCGCCGACGTCGCCTGGCCGATAAAGCCGCCCCGAACTGGTGTCCGAGGCGCCGCCCGAGGGGTCAAAACGACGTCCCTCAGCGGGGTGTAAGCCTACCCAAGCCATGGAGATTCATCCTAGCACCAAGCGCCACGATGAGCAAGCCGGCCCTCAATCTGGGTGGTGTTCCGAAGGAACGTTCCTGACCCGGCATCAGCACGATCAAGGAGGGCTTGTTCGGTGCTCCAACGCCCTATTTGCTACGAGAAGGCCGGGTCCTGTGACCCAGGTGGTCGGGCGGCAGTGAACACCAGGAGGTCTTGAAACTGCCAGCGCTGTAGATGCACGATGGCCTCCAGGTTCGACACGTGCAGGGTCGCGACTATCGGCATTACATAGATCGCCCGACTGATCCCCGGCGAACAGGCACCCGATGCTGGGGCAGGAACCCGAGACTGAACTTCGTTCACGCCGACATTCCAACTAGCCTGTCGCCACCCCACAGCTATGCACCACATCTCGGTCACGGAATGTCCGTACGAGAATCCGCTTCCGACAAGATACTCTATACCGATTGACGGACCGCGTTGATCCGCCCCATCCGTGCAGCTGGGAATCCATTGGAGCGCGTTGTGACTGGCACCCCGCCCTAACCGAGCCAGCCGTAGAAGAGCTTGACAATGGCCGGGCCCACTCCACGTCACCCATGCCCTTCCCAGTCGGGAACGTAGACCCACTGAAGAGGTAGAACTCGGCGTGCAAGACCACGGTGATTCCATCTCGTTCGAGTAGCCGCCCCGAGGAGAGGCCGGCGCCACGATCGGTTGGGGACGCGCCCACACCCCTCCAATGGGTTGAGCCATCAAACGGACGCCAAGGCCACCGCTAGCTCTTCGTTAAGTGTCGCCCAGCGATCAGCGAGTGCCTTGGGATCGGGCCCAGCATCCAGTAGTGACCGCGACGCAGTCGGCAGTACACGGTCTGTAAGCGAGCGGAAGGCCGTCGCAATGTCTACCGCGGTCGTACCTTGCGCTCCGAACCCTGGGCAGAGAAACAGCGCATTGGAAGATCGGAGCACCTCATCACGCAGCGGCGGCGTATGAACGCCAACGACAGCGTTGACCGTACCTAAGCCATAGGCCTCGTTCATCCGGCCGATGTCTCTCAAGAGTGCGTTCTCGACCGACACGCCCTCGGCAAGTGTGGCGGTTTGCAGTGCGCGTCCTTCCGGATTGGAAGACCGCGCCACTACAAAAACCGCAGATCCGGAGGCAGCGGCCCGATGAATCATAGGGGTAAGCGCATCCAGACCTAAATATGGCGCAACAGTTATGGCGTCGACCTGGAGGGGCGCAGCGGTCCCCAAATAGGCTGAGCCGTAGGCGTCGGCGGTGCTGCCGATATCGCCTCGCTTTGCGTCTAGGAGAACAAGCGCTCCCATGGCCCGTGCCTCCCGGATTAGGCGCTCAAGAGACCGCATTCCTTGCCAGCCGCGTGCTTCAAAGAACGCGGACTGAGGTTTGATCACGCCCACATTCTCAGGGATGGCATCCAAGACAATATCTATAAACGTGTCGATGCCTGCCGCGTCCACACTGAGACCCCACCGTCTCAGCAGGGCTTCCGACGGGTCCGCACCGAATACAAGAAGGCGACCTTGGCGCCGCACATTAAACCACCGCTCTGCAAAGGAATGTTCTTCGGTTATGATCTCTGCTTCAATCATTCGTTACCTCAACTTTGGTTACATTACGGGGCATGAAGGTCGAGGACGCGAAGCGACTGAAAGAGTTCGAGCGCGAGAACACCCGAGTGAAAAAGATAGTCGCCGACCAGGCGCTCGACATCGACATGTTGAAGTGGTTGAACTGGGGAAACTTCTAACCCCGGATCGGTGCTGCAAGACGCAAATCCGTACTACTGACGTTTCGCACTTCTCGCACCCACTTTGCGTCTCCCACCCCTCAGCCCGCTCGACTCGGCTGATCTCAGCATCGTCAAGCTCGGCGAGCAGTTCGGTGAGCTTGCGCCCTCGCTCGGTGTCGGGTCCGTGGCGCTCCAGCTGGGCATCGGAGAGCCGGCGCGTGTAGCACCGTCCTCGAGCAAGCATCCACCACTGCATGTATGTCACTTTATAGGGTGATCGACATGACGACAACCCGACCCCAAGTGTTGCCAGCAACCTATTTTTGTCTGTCTGCCCATTGCGGTGGCCCTTTCATGCAAAACAGCTGGCGTACCCATTCTCGCTGTCTGGGTGAAACGTTGGCACTTTCAAGAGCTGACGGTACACATAAGACCGTAATCAATTTCTACCGGCGGATAGATCTTCTGTTGCTTGATGACTATGGACTCTCCCCTGTGCCTATAGCGGCATCTCGGGAGTTGCTCGAGATTTTAGATGAAAGAGTCGATGTAGCACCTACAGCAATTGCCTCATAGTTTCCTCCAGATAACTTCCATCTGCTCATCGAAGACAAAACAGCAGCCGATGCCATAATCCGACAGAATCATTCATGACGCTGTGATAATGAAGCTGGAAGGAGAATCAATGAGGAAGCCACGGGCAAGACAGCTATCGCTCTAGATTGGAGCATCACGTCTCAAAGTACATGAAAATCGAGAGAGATAAGGAGTCAGTGTTACTTCTGTAGCGACACACGGAGTTAGAATAATTGATCGCGGGAATTACTGGAATAATTCGCGAGCGTTGAAATAATCACCCGCGGGAATACTGGAATACTCAACGCGGCAGCCTAAACTTACACCCAGCCGTTCAGCGTTACTTGCGGCTTGGCCCGTTCCCGTAGCGGGTTGGTCCACCGGTCAACGGCACCCCGGGAACCAAGAGCAGGGAGACAGACCGTGCGCGCCGAGACGTCAGTCAACATCGATGCCCCACCCGCCGACGTCTGGAGAGTGCTCATAGACGTCGAGCGGATGCCGACGTGGACGGAGTCCGTGAGCAAGGCAGAACGCAGGAGCGGAGGGGAGTTTGCCGTCGGCGCCAAGGTGCGGCTGACGCAGCCGCGGCTGCCGGCCATGGTCTGGGAGGTCACCGAGCTCAAGCCGGAGGCGTCGTTCACCTGGCGCACCAGCCGAGGAGGGCTGACCACCACGGCCGGCCACCAGCTTCGAGCCAACGAGGCTGGAGCAACCGACGTCGTCTTGTCCATCGACCAGCATGGTCTCACGGCCGGCATCGTCGGCCTCTTCACGTCGAAGCTCATCACCAAGTACCTGGCAATGGAGGCTGAGGGGCTCAAGCGACGGTGCGAATCCTGATCACCGATCGCTCCGGCGATGACTCCGAAGACGAACGCCAATGCGTAGAGGTCTACCTTCGTCGTGAGAGCGTACCGCCTTGTCGATGAGGTATCGAGAGAGAAAGAGAAAAGGTCAGTGTTACTTCTGTAGCAACCCGCTGGAATTAAAATTAACTATTCGCGGGAATTGCAATAATCGTCCGTAGGAATACAGGAATACAGGAATACTCACGGAATAACAGTTTCGCGGCACTTTAGACAAGTAACATTCGTGAAAACACGGAGGTAAAAGACGCCAACTCACTACTCATAGATCATGGCCAGGACGCTCGCTCACAGTCACATATAAATATCACGAATCTCGTAACATCTACGAAATAGCATGGAAACATAGCTTCCGTAGCATAACCTTTGTGAATGACCAAGTTCATGATCTAAGGAATACCTTCGACGATGCCCTTATCGACTGGTGGTACGTCGTTAATTGGTCTTCGTCGGTCAAAGTCGAGCCCAAGGCCACTGAACTTCTCGGCAGACGAATAGTTGTATGGAGAGATGCCGATGGGGTCCCACATGCTGCATATGATCGCTGTCCTCATCGTGGAACCCAACTCTCCCTAGGAACCATCGATGACGCAGGGTGTTTGGTGTGTCCATATCATGGATGGGCCTTTGACTCAGACGGGCGATGCGTAAGTGTTCCCCAACTCACACCTGAAACCCCCATCCCTCGACGTGTAAAGCTCGAAAAACTTCTCTGCGAAGAGCGCTACGGTATGATCTGGGTTTGCTTGGGTACTCCCAAAAGACCCATACCAAACTTTCCAGCTTGGGATGACCCCAACTTTAAGCACGTCGAGTGCGCCCCCTATACCTGGAAGTGCTCTCCGGAACGCATGGTTGAGAACTTCATGGACTTTGGCCATCTCGGATACCTCCATGACGGTCTACTTGGAACCAAAGATGACCTTGTCGTCCCCGGCCATCATGTTACCAGAAACGAAGACAAGCTTAACTTCGAACTAACCATGACTGTTCCAAGCACGAGTGACTCCTTCGGGGTCACTGAGATGCGAAACCTCGAAGGCAAGCAAACCAACACTTATGTTGTGACGGCTCCGTACACCATCTTGCTGCAAAGCTACTACGTCGACACAGGGGCTAGCAGGATTCTTTTCTTCTCAGTCCAACCAAACTCCTTCGGGGAAAGTACAGGTTATTGCTATCAATCCAGAGACTTCAAGATAAACGAACCTGATGAATCATTTGCAGAGTTTCAGGCCCTTTTAGCTGACCAAGACAAGCCAATTGTAGAAAGTCAACTTCCCGTAGAAGCGCCTTTGACTTTGACAGACGAGATTCACCTTCCGTTCGATAAGGTGGCTGTCGCCTATCGAAGACTGATCAAAGACTTGAAGAACCATATCCTTGAATTTGAGACACAGAGCGAAGTAATAGAGAATCAAGATATCGAGAGGGCTGAAGAAAACCAGTGAAGATTACAGAACTCAAAAGACTCCAAAACTTCTGGTATCCTGTTGCATTAAAGACTGATCAAACGCCGAAGTTAGTAAAACTATTTGGTAAACATTACGTACTATGGAGATCAACCACCGGTCTAGTGCTCACCCAGCCGTACTGCCCGCATCGTGGAGCTCGACTAGATCATGCAAAAGAACAAGATGGTTCGTTGGTCTGTCCATATCACGGTTGGCAGTTCGGCGAGGATGGAAACTGCAAGTTCATTCCCCAGATTGAAGCCGGCCTTCCAATCCCACCCAAAGCTTACCTCGCTACCTACCCGGTCGTCGAACGTTATGGAGTAGTTTGGACATGTATCGGTACCCCCGAGACCACTGGCCCGCCACCTTGGCACGAGGCAGACGAACTAGGATGGAGAGTGCAAGTTGACTTCTTCGAACTATGGGGTGCCAGTGGATTTCGAATTATTGACAATAACCTTGATCAATCGCACCCTGCATTTATTCATCAAAACACCTTTGGTGACCCTACGAGGCCGTGGGTACCACGATATAGCGTCGAGTTAACCTCCAGCGGATTCATAACCCGAATTCCTCAATATGTTGGTGGTGTAGGTCCTCAAATGGGCATAGACAACGAGACCTTGGCATTCGATCGATTTCAAGAAGCTGAACTGCTCGGACCTCTTCACACACGAATACGTCTCACCTACAACGGAGCTGCACCAGATTACGCGTTCTATGGCAGCGTCACACCTGTAGACGACAATCAATCTATGTATCTACGCTGCTCCGCGCTTGCTGGAGACGAAACAACTCAGCCTTACGACTTGTTTCACGCTTTTAGCCGTCGAGTCGTCGATGAAGATCGAGAGATACTTGAAGTTACGAATCCGGACTTTCCGATATCTGCCACTGAAGAGGTCCACTTACGCTGTGATAGAAATACTGTCGAATATCGCCGATTTCTCAAAAAACTTGCAAACAATGAAGAACTCACAACCGTCCCCAGTCAGCCAAACATCGATCGCCATCCCGATCTCGCCAGTAGCTACTCGGACATCGTAACTACTCGGTGAAGAACCTCAAAGTCTTCCGGATCAAAGGTTGTAGGGATTCCAGACGTTATGAGTTTAGCGAAACCATCGTCCGGCGACATCGTAGTAATAGCATATAGACGAGACTTACCAGTATTTACAATACGGTGCTTTGACTTTGGAGGAAGAACGAGAAACCCTCCTGAAGCCACCTCAACGACGTTGTCATCGCTGTAAGCAATCCCATTACCCGCCAAGAACCAAAATGTTTCAATCGAACGTTCATGAGAGTTGATAGGTTGAGAACCGCCTACTTCCCATACCTCGTATATAACAGAAACATCGTAGCTACTGTCGGGATGATGTACAACTGCAAGTTTAACGCTATCTCCTGCTGAAATCAGGTATGGCTGAGCTGATTCGACATCAAAATACAACGGCGCATTCAAGCTATTCGACATAACCTCTCCACTCTTATACTTCGTTACACGCAGTTATAACACTGTCTGAAGACGCAACGAAACCAAAGCACTGCGCCACGTTGTAGTGGGTGGATTGAACGCAGAAGTCAGGTGAAGTGGTCGCACTACAGTCAGACAACAGTACCACGTCGTACCCAAGTGACGCCGCGTCGATAAGAGTCGCAAAGACGCATTGGTCCACGTTAACACCCCCAAAGATGAGAGTTGTTACGCCTAAATTACGTAATATGCTATCAAGTGGAGTGTCATGGAATCCGCTCATGCGGTATTTCTCGACCAATATGTCACCAGAGTAGGGATCAAGACCACTTACCGGACCAGCCGACCAGCTGCCAGACTCCAACACGCGCGAACCGCTACCAGGGAGTTCATCACCGATGCCAACGCTTTCTCCGTCAGGGTTGTATACGTGGAGGACTCCCGGCGGGAGATTGGCCTGATCGGGCCGGTTTCCCCAATTCAGCCAGATAATGGGAACTCTCAAGGAGCGAAGCTGCTCTGAAATCATGCGAATAGGCTCAATGATCGTTCGAAGCGGTTCGGTATCTACCCCAATAGATGAAAGCCAACCGCCGGATGAACAAAAGTCATTCTGCATGTCAACTATGAGAAGAGCAGAACGCATTAGATCTATCTCTAAACGCTGAGGATGTGCTGGCACTTCAATAATAAATGCATCTGACGGCAGTCTCACAAGTGACACCATCCCCTTGGAAACACCCCAAGAGTTTGCACTCGTCCCAAGGCGTTTTAGGGTAGTTACACTAGTCGATTTGTCGGACCTACTCACCGTCAACCTCTCTCACGTCGACAAGAACTCTGCTCGAATCAGGTAAGTCAAACCCTGCAGTACAAAGAGATGTCGCTACCTTGCACAAAAGCTCGTCATCACCTGGAAGTCCGACGACCCCTATGCCAATTGGGAGTCCATAAGAACCAACTACCGGGCAAGAGAGTTCAGGGGCTCCTGATATTCCTGCAATCGAATTCAAACTTATAATACTCTGGCGAAGTCTCTCTTTATCTGTGGGATGCTCATGTAGCACCGGAGCGACTGACGGGGTTACTGGAACAACTAAAAGCGAACTAGGGAGCATCGCTTCTTCAAGCAGTGAGTTAACCTCTCGCTTCAGCGTAGATATCTCAAAATCCGATATAGGTGTCGTCTTCGATGCCATTTCAAATCTGGCCGCAACCCCAGGTCCAAAGCTTGGCTTGTACTTCTGTATCCACTGCCCATGAGTCTGCCAAACCTCGGCCATCTGCTGATGCCTAAAACCGTTACGACACTCATCAACTGCATCGCTCCCGAGTACCTCTTTCCAGACAAGAGGAACTCCAAGTGTTTTAGAAAGCCAATGAGTCGCAGCCGCTAACCCCTCATAGGCAAAGGGTTCCACTAGATCAAAAAGATCACTAGCAACAACAAGTCGTACTATTTGACGAACTTCAGAGTTTGACTTACTATCTAAAAGAGAGTGTAAAACAGGTTCTAAAATGGTCCCAGAGCCAGATAGTACGCCTACTGTATCAAACGACGGCGCTAAAGGAACTGTGCCTAACATGGATATCCTGCCATGAGATGGCCGCAACCCCCAGATGCCGCAGTATGAAGCAGGTACCCTAACTGATCCAGCCGTATCAGTACCAAGTGCAAATTGAACTGTACCCGCAGCTACCGCTGACGCCGATCCAGCCGACGAACCTCCAGGAATACGCCCAGGAGCTTTGTAGTTAAGAGGGGTTCCATAATGAACGTTTGTTCCAGAGAGGCTAAAAGCTAGTTCATCAGTAATAGTCGAGCCAAGTAGCGTTGCACCCGAGTTCAAGAGTCTCTCAACGCTCAGAGCATGCTGTCGAGCAGTTGGTGCATGCTCAAGCCAAGTCGGATTCCCCGAGCCTGTGCGGTAGCCCCTTACGTCAAATACATCTTTCACAGCGAATGTTACTGACTCTAAAGACCCCTTTCCACCCATTTCAACCAAAGACGGACCGTTTATGAATGCATTTGTAACGTCTATCGGTACCTTCATCTTCCTTCGTCCTTTGTAATACGATCACGGATCGAACCAAGTCGAAAATGGAGTTCCGACGAAACTTTTTCTTGATCAAATCTGGTTGCGATACCATCTGCACTAACGAGCTTCCCGCCTACCCAAACCTGTTTTAAATTACGCAAACCGCAGGCCAATACATAAGTTCCCCACGGATCCCAGACTGGTCCAGTATCGGGAGAGCGGGGATTCACCACGAGAAAATCAGCAAACTTACCAGGAGAGAGTGAACCAACGCGATCGTCTAAGCCCAAGGCTCGTGCTGAACCTAAAGTATGGAGTTCAAGCATCTCTCGAACCCCGAGAACCGAGGCATCACAGGTAGACGCCCGGAGAAGATAAAGACCCATACGAAGATTCTGCCAGGGATCGGATATGTCCGTGCACGACTGATCGTCTAGCCCAACTCCAACGCGAAGTCCTGCCCTGAGATAGCTAGGTATATTCGCTATGCCGGATCCAAGTCTGCCGTTTGAAGTCGGTTGCCAGACCATAGCGCACCCTGCCTCTGCAGCTTCTTTCACCATTGCTTCAGTCGTATGAATAAAATGACCAAAAACAAGATCAGGTCCTAAGGCTCCAGCCTCCCTATACCAGGCAAAACGTTCTTGTTGGAAAGACACGCCGTAGGGAGTTTCAAGGAGATGAGGTTGGTTGATGATACCAAAGGTACGCATCGCTTCAACCTCAAGCCGAGCGGTTCGCTTCGACTCTGCCCACTGGACGCTACCAGAGATAGCTACTCCAAGCACAGTGCTTCTGTCAGAATAGCTCGAAGCCAGCTTCACACTTTGAGCCATACGATCAATCACCTCTTGATCGCTACCTACGCTATCGTCCAACGCAATGCTATGAATAAAACGAATGCCGGAGTCGAGTTTTGCATGGAACTGACTATCCGAGAAACCCTGCGTGCGGAGTTCTCCAAAATACCGACCTCTTTCCGCTGAATCAGCTCGAAAGATGAGCCTGCTAGCTGTAAAGTCATAAGCGGTCGTTATTCCATTGTTGAGGAAGTCAAGTGCTCCATGAAGAGTACACCAGTAGATATCATCAGCTGAGGCGTGCTCGCTATAGCGGGTCATCGCCTCGATCCACGAATACAGTGGTTTATCACTCGCAAGTCCACGGGAGCCGCTCGTGAAGAGGTGGCTGTGGGCTGAGACAAAACCAGGAGCTACAAACGAACCTCCAACGTCAACAACTCTCTGTGCAGGGGGAGCTGTTCCCACCCCTACCTCAGCTATGATGCCATCGTCGTCTATGCTCATCCAACCATTCACTGGATCTTTATGACTTGGATCCATTGTTAGAAAGACTCCATTTGTAACGACTAGGTCTGCCTTAGCCACAGATAACTCCCTCTCCTACAGCATCTATAAAACTGCCGACCTTCGAACGTCCGCTACCCCGTGGAGTTCGGCAACTTAATAGAGGGGTTTATAAACTCATTCGTTGCGATATCACTAGGGGTAAGTCCAGGAAGGTAGTTCGTCGAACCTTGCTTCGCATAGATTGGGACAAGCGACGAAATATTCTGACCAAGACGCGTGAGATTTATTTCACCTATAGGACCGGTCCCGCCATGGGAGTTGCCAACGAGATCATACTTGAGCATACGTGCAACAGCTGCCTTGGAGTAAGCCAAAGAAGTGCTCCAGTAGCTTGCCCCAAAACCCCCGCTGTTGAACTTGTTCAGTACCTTGTCTACCGTGGAAGGGTGCTGAATGTAGTCAACCGATGCCTGTTGAATCATCGGAACTAACTTAGTAAGGCAGCTCTTCATCGCGGCAAGCTTTGGCTTGGCTACTTCGATCACTTCATCGTAATCGTTGAGACCATAGTTAGAGAAAAAGTTAAAGTTGACTGGCTTGTTCCACGCAGGAGTGTTGTGCTCTAGGTTGTAGACCTCCGAAGTCGCATATCCCTGCTGTACGATCATTCCCTGTCCAGTTACGAATTTAGAAAGATCGCCAGCATATCCTCCGATGAACGCCGACTCCGGTACACCCTTGGAGATGAAGTACTGCACATAAGCCGACTGCAGAGAAGACACATAAAAGTGCGCACCCTTTTTAGCAGCACTAATCACATCCGCTAAGGTTTTCAAATTTGGAAAGGTCTTTGGATCGGAGATAAAAACAAGTGGATCGTGCTCTTGCAGAGATACCACACCGACCACAGGAAACTTCTTGGACTGCTGGATAGCAGTGTCCAAACTACCCATACCAAGATCCGGCGTTACCCGAACAACAGGGTTCCCAGCGTAAAGTGCCGTTGGCTCGGGCAGGTAGTTATCGCCTGGACCACCGGCAATAATCTCCATATTGATACCGGTAGAACCAAGCGGTCCCGTATAGGTATATTGGTGCATCGTTCCGCCACTTCCAATCAACTCCCAAAGCGCCCCGTGGTCGGGCTCGGGAAGCCAGTTTGTTTGGACAACTAATGGATTTGGACAGATTCCCTTGAGATTTGTCGTAAAGTGAGTAGCTTGAAATGAACTCTTGGTTGCAGTTGCAGCTGCAGTCGAAGTTGGAGCTGACGAAGAACCACACGCTGAAAGAAGCAGCCCGAAGGTGGCAACACTAGCACCAGCCATCCCTCCAAACTTACGTCGCCGACGATCTCGCCAGTTGACAGAACTACGAACCATACCTATCCTTTCATTATCCATACATGCCAATCAAAACCCTGCTTTGGGTAGACAACTTACTAACAAATCTCTCCTAAGGTGCCGTTATGTCCCTTGCTGGATAGCTGACTCATGCCAGTTCCGAAGAACACGGTTAGAGATCCAGGTAAAGATCAAATAGAAACCAATTCCCAGGAACGAGGAGAGGATCAGTGCACCGTAAAGGCGGTTATATTCGACGTTTTGGAGGTACTGGAGTAGTCGAATGCCGAGACCTGGTACACCGGCTTGGAAAAACTCTTCGCCCACGATTGCGCCAACTACTGCAAGTCCAGCAGAGATCCTAAATCCCGTTAGAAGCTGCGGTAAAGCGTTAGGAAATGCAAGCTTCCAAAACCTAGTCCACCAACTTGCACGATGAAGTCGAAAGAGGTCGTCTAATCCTGCGTCGACGGACCTCAGTCCAAGAAGAAAGTTCGCTGGAATCGGGAAGAATGCGATCAAGACCACAATGATTCCCTTGGCTACAAAACTATAACCAAATACCACCGCCATAAGAGGTGCCACAGCTAAGATCGGTACCGCTTGTAGAGCAACAAGGTATGGGAATACTGCTTTTTCCAACCATCGAAACCTGTACATTACGGCAGCTACCAGCATTCCAAGAACAATTGCGACTCCAAAGCCTCCCAGAGCAAGCACAGAGGTGCGAACGAAAGAAGGTAAGATTTGGCCATAGGCATCACGAGCTAAAAGACCGTGGATTACCACACTCTGAGGGGTTGGTAGAAGAAACTTCCTGCTCCCTGACAGAGAGGCTGAAATTGTCTCCCAAATAACAATTATTACTATGGAAAGAGCGATGGGTGGCAAAACTCCACTAAAACGTCTCTTCCGATCTGTTAACACAACCTTGACCAATTTCGGAGGGTTCTGAACAGTAGTGACCCTATCGAGCTGGATCATTCCTACTCCGCACCGCGTAGTGCCGATGAAATACTGCTAGCAAGCTGTGCAAACTCCGGAGAGAATCTCACCTCAGGCCCTCTCGGATAGCTAAAAGGAACATTAAACTCTGCAACGATGCGGCCAGGTCTTGGAGACATTACCACTACACGCGTCGACAGATACACCGCCTCATAGATGGAGTGCGTCACAAAAAGTCCCGCAAAGTGTCGGGTCAAAAATAGCTGCAAGAGTTCGTCATTGAGTCGTTCCCGGGTTATTTCATCGAGGGCACCAAAGGGTTCATCAAAAAGAAACACTTCGAGATCCATCGTTAAAGAGCGAGCGAGCGAAGCTCTCATTCGCATACCGCCCGAGAGTCTCCGCGGATGTCGATCCGCAAAGCTACTCAAACCTACTAATTCAAGAGCCTCTTGGACGCGTCGTTCCCGCTCCGCTTTAGGGACGCCATGCAGTTCGGCAAGCAGGCCAACGTTAGACGCAACCGTTCTCCATGGAAGCAAGGTAGCGTCTTGGAACACATAGCCAAGACGATCCCGATCTGCTACCACGGTTCCTTGTGACGCTTCAACTAGCCCTGAAGCAACTTTCAAGAGCGTCGACTTTCCACATCCAGATGGGCCAACGACAGAAACAAACTCGTCGCGTCCAACCTTCAAATTAATATCTTGAAGGGTCTCCGTACCGTCTTTGTAGGTAAGCCCAACCCCTTCAAATGAAAGACTTGGCATAGACGTCGGCGCGGTCAGATATGCCCCGTTTTCTACTATGGTCTTCATAACCCTCCTTACATATGGCCCTTTGCAACCAGAGATCAAACTCCTAACGATGCAGAGCTGGATCCGAACCCAAAGTGTGGGAGCACCTCTGTCGCTAATAAATGGAGTTGCTCGTCCATCTGTTCCTGCGTCAAGCCTGGCAGATCGGGAAACAACACAAGGTGATTGAGATCGAGAAGATCCACCCACCTCCCAATTTGATCGATTACCTCCTCGATTGAACCAATGGCCATAACACCGTTGGAACGTGACTCTTCAACACTTGGACGAAAATCGAACGGTGCCCCTTCGAAGCTTCGAGAAAACCTTCCATAGGGTGAAAGGAACTTCACAAACTCATCATGGCCGGGTCGTGCGTTACACAATGCCTCCTTGGTAGTTTTCCCGACATGGACTGGAAGCTGCAGAGTTCGCCCGGCTCCAGGCGCAAGGCGACGACCATAGCTCTCACTGACCTCGGCAAAGTGGTCCCAAGACTTCTTTATAACCTGATAAGGTGCCATGGCAAAGACGCCAACAAATCCTTGCTTGGCTACGTACTCCAAAGTCGCCGGCGATCCAACGGGTTGAAAAATCGTGACCGGTTTACTCAATGGTCTTGGAACCAAAGTGAGCGAAGTGACAGTAGAACCTCTGTCGGGAATACCGGGAGGAGGGAGTATGAAGTGCTTTCCAGCGAAGCTGAAGCTCTCCTGCTGCCACGCCATCTGAATGATCTCCATCGCCTCTTCGAAAGTCTCCCGATTTATACGGTCAGCCTCACGAGACATAGCGTTATCCCCACTTGCCACTACCGCACCCAGTGTTTGGGACTCTCGGGGAACGGTCCCTCTCCCAACGCCAAACTCAAGTCGCCCGCCAGTCAAAATATCAGCCATAGCGAAGTCCTCAGCAAGACGCAGTGGATGCCACTGGGGGACCACGTTAAACATCTGTCCGAAACGAATTACGTTAGTAATCCCAGCAAGATGCACACCTAAAAGAATCAGGTTCGGTGTAACCTCATAACCCTCATATTGGAAGTGGTGTTCCGTAAGCCACATCGTGTTATAACCCAAGCCATCGGCTACTTGAGCCCAATGACAAAGGTTTCTGTAAGCGGCTACAACGTCATCGTTAGTCGCACGACGATCTCTTGGGTCGGGTACACCCGCTCCAGCATCTGACATGGGAACACTGCCGTAGAAATGAAGATCAAATCTCATACCTCCAGTAGTTTCGCAGAGTTATATTTCGAGAAGATTGCAACATTAAGACGGTTCAGTTACTTAGTCCACTAAAGGATGGCACAGGCTTATTGATTAACAATTTCTTTACGTACTTGAGCTCCTTTGCATATTCAACTCCCGCTATGGTAAGCCTCATGCCATCTAAATGGGATGTTATTGTCATCGGCGGAGGGCATAATGGACTTACAGCTGCCACATACCTCGCTCGACATCAATACAACGTCTTAGTGCTTGAACGACGAAACGAGGTTGGCGGCTGTGCATCGACCGTAACAGCATTAGGTATAAGGGTAAATATATGCAACTGTGACCACTCGATGATTCTCGGAAGTGGAATCGTAGAAGAGCTCTCCCTTGAAGGCGAAGGACTCCGGTACCTCAATCTTGACCCAGTCAAACACTTTCGAGTCGTAGACGGCGCAAGTACTTTCCGTCCCTGGTGGTTGTTCAAGAGCCCCGAACAGACTCTGGACGCAGTGGCGCAGTGCTGCCCAGGTTCTGAAGTGGACTACCAAAACTACCTTCGCGACGCCCTGCCTATTGCCAAGTCTTTCCTTGAGTTCGCACGCAGGCCTCCGTCGTTCTCAAGGGCATTTAAGTCAAGCACTGTTTCTCCCAAAGCAACCACTAATCTCCTCAAACTTCGAAGGCTAAGTGCCGACCAAGCACTCAAGAACTGGTTCCCACAAGAAACACTGAGAGCTCCCGCAGCTTCATCAATTGCCGTATGGGGAGCGTCACCCCTTGCAGCTGGAACTGGACTTGCCGCACTTGGGTATGCCCTCAGCCACCTCGTGCCGACAGCCCGACCCGTTGGCGGAAGCGGGGCACTCCCTCATGCCTTGGCCAAAGCCGTGTCCAAAGCCGGAGGAGTAATTCGTACCGGGGCGGAGGTAGCATCGATCGTCTGTGATCTATCGGGTGTTAAAAAAGTGCTCTTGACTAACGGCGAAGAGCTACTAACAAAGGCTGTCATTACAACTGGGGATCCGAAAACTACAATCTTGTCACTTCTGTCCTCGTCTCCCACTCCGAAGGTGCAAAAACTCACTAATCGTTGGCTTGCTACCCCAAAAAGGTCGGGCTATGAGTCCAAAATCGACGCAGTCATCGATAGACCGCCAGACTTCGGCGAAGAAGACCGACAGTTGTCCGAAAAACTTGGAGTCCATCAACCTTCCGGCACCACAACTGTCATCACCCCACCCACCGCAACAATCGGACTGGCTCACAACCTAGCTCTAGCTGGAAAGATAACCCGCCAGCCAATATTTCTCTCCAACACCCCTGACGTCCTAGACTCTGCCTTACGTCCTTTGCACTCTGGACATACCTTCTCACTTGAGGTTCTATACACGCCATACCACCTTCAGGGAGGATGGGGCAAAAGCAGCGAACCCAACCGTTGGTTAGAGGTGTTTTCATCTCATACAAGCAACGAATTCCTAAGTGGTATCAGACGCTGGCGAGTTCTCACTCCTCCGGACTACGAACGAGAGTTTGGTCTGGATCAAGGATACGCTCCTTCGTTCTCCGGAACTACACTAGACGTAATCTTGGGTCGAAGACGTGAGCTCACCAGATACGACACGCCCATTAAAGGACTCTATCTAGCTGGTGCTGGCACCTTCCCAGGTGCTGGAGTCTGGGGTGTGAGTGGCCGCAATGCGGCTTGGCGAGTCATGGAACACCTCAACAAGAAACAGATCGGACCCTAAAGATAGTTGCCACGGCACAGATCGGAGCTTTGCACGACCAAACCGATAAGGTCATTTTCCAAACACACGTATCAAAGGTATCGGCCGACGAGATAGTGCAACACATAAGGCAAAACAACTATCAAGGTGAAATCTTACCACCTCTAAGAGCATAAGGAAAGGAGAGGACTTGACGCAACGAACAGTACTGAGCAGAGGAAGGCTTTCCTCTGGCAGGGAAGTAGATCTAGCAATCGACAGCGAAAGCGGACGCATTGTGGAAGTTGGAACCATCAGTCTTCAACCTTCTGATAAGGTGGAAGACTGTCACGACATGGTTATTCTCCCGGCTCCAGTTGAGATACACGCCCATCTCGATAAGGCGCTTCTAAACCAGAACCTCCCCTATGACCTCAATCCAACAGGCGATCTTGATGGGGCAATATCAGCGATGCAGAGTATCGATCTAACGTCACAAGACGTATTTAGGCGAGCCAAGCAAGCAGTGCTTGAAATGATAAAAAACGGTACCACGACGGTTCGTTCACATGTCGATATCCGAGATCCGATTGGAACCTCAAGTTTGCGCGCACTAATGGAGCTCTCCACCTGGTTAACTGAGTCTAAACTCGGTACGCTTCAACTATCGTGTCTCATGGGAAGACAGTTATCTGGTCGAGAGGGCAAGAGAAATCGTGCTCTTCTTGAAGAGTCAATAGAACTGGGAGTCGATGTCGTAGGTGGTTGTCCGTATCTCGACGACAACCCCAAGGAGGCTTTGAAAGTACTGTTGGATGCGGCGATGGAAGCTGGTCGGCCCATAGATCTCCATACAGATGAAACTCTTGACAAAGATATCTTCACACTACAACACCTCGTAGATGAAGTAGATAGGCGTGGCGTTGGAGCTGGCGTAACCGCCAGTCACTGCGTAAGCTTGAGCATGCAGCCAGAGAAGACTCAGTTAGAGATTGCAAACCGTCTCGCAGAGACTGGTATCTCTATAGCTGTCTTACCACAAACCAACCTCTACCTACAAGCTCGCGGAATAAACCAGGCACCTCCTAGAGGAATCGCTCCAGCGAAACTCCTCATACAAGCTGGCGTCAACGTAGCGGCTGGTGCCGACAACGTACAAGACCCATTCTGTCCAGTGGGTCGTCTAGATGCTCTTGAAACTGCCTCGATGTTAGTTCTTGGCGCCCATCTCAACCCAGATGTCGCTTGGGAAGCTTGCAGTAACTCCTCAAGAAGAGCACTCGGCATGGAGGAGATCACATTCGCGGTTGGAAACCAAGCAGATCTCCTTGTGGTAAGCGGCAAAGATCTACGTTCTGCCATTACTCAGGCAACTCCAGACCGACTCGTGATCCACAAGGGAAAAGTCGTTTCCAGAACCAAGGTGTCAAGTAGCATGAGCATTTAACGTAGCATAGTTTTCGAATTTATCGACAAGAATGAAGAGCGCTGACTACCTGTGGCAAAACCCCTAAGCAAACTTGTAAAAGACAGAGCTCGTAGTCCACAGATGTGTTCTTCGCGGTATCAAGAAACCCATCTTTGAGCCATAGACAGACAAGAGGTTGCATATGAGTTGGATCGACAGCGGAGTAAGAGATACTGCGAACGCAATAAGAGACGGAAGAACTTCAGCGTCTGAAGTCCTAGAGGACTACATAGCACAGATCGAGAGATATAACCCCAGCATTAACGCACTGGTAGTTCAAGACTTCGAAGGTGCGCGCACACAAGCAAAAAGAATCGATCAAAGACGATCTCGAGGCGAAACCCTCGGACTTTTGGCCGGAGTTCCTACGTCCGTCAAGGAGGCATTTGCCATAGAGGGTACGATCACTACGTGCGGATTCGAAAGTTACATCGATCAAGTGCCCACTTTTGACGCCCCTGCAGTTCAAGCACTCAGAAAAGCCGATGCTGTCATCATCGGCAAGTCAAATGTTCCGACTTCGCTAAGTGGTTTTGGATGCACAAACCCGGTCTATGGTCAAACGTCAAATCCTTGGTCACTAGAGCATACTCCGGGAGGTTCATCCGGAGGTTCTGCTGCCGCTATCGCTTCAAGTTTTTCTGCCCTTGATCTAGCGAGTGACCTAAGTGGATCGATTCGCATTCCTTCATCATGGTGCGGAGTATCTGGGTTCAGGCCTTCTCCTGGACAACTCTCAAAGCGAGGGCATCTTCCCTGGCCCCTAACGACAGTTCTTGAACCCCCGGAGTCCGTGCCGGGTTTAATAGCAGCGACGGCCGACGACTTAGCCTATGGGTGGCACGCGGTACTGTCAGGTACTCTAGGTACTCAAGTATCTGGCCGAACACTTCCGCCAGATACTTACCGCAGTGAACTTCGGATTGGCTATTGGCTTCAATCCGGCGTCCTTTGGGTCAATCAAGAGGTTGCCACAGCTCTCTTGAACGTCATAGAAACACTTTCCCGTCTGGGGCACACCTTAGAAAGCTATCAGCCTCACTTTGACGAGGTAGACGTAATTGAACTCGCTCGTCGTCTTACCGACTCCGAGATTACCTTCGGACTCAACGAAGAGGTTTGGGAGTGCTGGGACCACAAGGCTTTCAATACTCGTGACTACCTTCGAGACTTAAATACAATAGAAGGACTTCGTCAAACGATAGATGGGGAACTCGAGCAATTCGATGTCATCATCTGTCCAGCTACACCCATGGTCGCGCCGACAGCCACAGATGTCGACAACACCAACAAATTGATCTCTGCAGACGAAGGCTACATGGAACTACGCTCGATCTCTGACTGGAGTCTTGTCACGTCTATTTTCCGACTCCCGTCAGTGACAATACCAATTGGACTATCGAAAGACAACCTACCCATCGGGATGCAAGTAGTCAGCAGGAACGGAACGGACCGTCGATTGCTTGTCGCCGCTCAGGCGCTTGAGTTAGCTATTGGATCGATTGGCAGACCTAATCTTCTTGGTCATAGTTAATATTAGGTGAGCACCGACGTCCAAAGCTAGACAATTGAAGGACATGGTTTTGCTCTGTATCAGCGTTTACCTACATGAGATCTCCCTATTTGAGTTGAAAATCAACGCCTTGGATCACTCGCCTCAGCTAATCTCTTGAGGTTTTGGAGAATCAATACAGGAGGCTACTCCCCCTCCAACCAACGAGACCATGGACGCACATGTATACGAGACCGGGCATAAAGTAACGGTTCTTTGTCACAACGCCAGACCTCTTTTACTCTAACCAAAAAGATACTGTGGTCCCCTCCCTCGTACTCATTTACTACTGCGCCAGCAACGGTTGCAGCGACACCATCGATAATAGGAAGCTCGCTCCCTGCGTCGTTAGACTCCCGCAGAATGCCTTGAGTAAAGCGCTCCATTCTATTATTAGCAAATTTATGAGCAATATCGCTTTGATCAGAAGCTAGGACGTTGATAACCACCTCTGAACCGATCTGGAACGAACTAAGACTGTCTGAATCCCTGTCGATGCAGAAAAGAACCAGCGGGGGGTTTAGAGACACAGAAGTGAAAGAGCTCACCGTAAGACCAACGGGGTCGCCGTCACGCACCGTTGTCACGACAGTGATTCCCGTCGGGAAAGTACTGATAACGGATTTGAAGCCACTCTCATCCAACGATACGCCATCAAACACTTTCAGCTCTGCTCCATTGTGTGCTCATGGCAGTATAGATATGCTAGATCCCTTCGTACTCGCGGCAGGAAAATTATCGGTGTTGTAAAAGTCACAAATTTCAAATCAATCAGAACTAGATAAATGCAGACTAACAAAAAAATTAGAGGTACCAACCGCCGTCGACGAATCGCAACATGGAGTTAAAGAAAGCCAAAGTAGCGCTTATCCGCATCCAGCACTAAGGAGAGCAGCAATCCGCTTAGGATACCTTAGAGGCCTAAGATAGCTCAGTTAATATAGATACTCACAACACCTCTGATCCTTTCAGCAAAGTATGGACGCTGGACACGATAGAGCTCTACAACGTGGAGCTCTCTACAACGTGGAGCTCTCTACAACGTGGAGCTCTCTACAACGTGGAGCTCTCTACAACGTGGAGCTCTCTACAACGTGGAGCTCTCTACAACGTGGAGCTCTCTACAACGTGGAGCTCTCTACAACGTGGAGCTCTCTACAACGTGGAGCTCTCTACAACGTGGAGCTCTCTACAACGTGGAGCTCTCTACAA
>JAJYGA010000147.1 GCA_021785255.1 Actinomycetes bacterium | reverse complement strand
GATGTGGCGGGAAAGTCTGTTCTAGATATTGGCGCCTGGGACGGACTCAACTCGTTCTTAGTGGAAAAAAGAGGCGCGGAAAGAGTTGTAGCACTCGACCACTACGCGTGGGGTGTGGATATGGTGAGGAGAAACCTCTACTGGCAAGAGTGCAGGAGCAGGGGAGTCTATCCCGACTATCGCTTGGATGAGACGAAATTTTGGGACCCTGCTTTACCAGGAAAGGCTGGGTTCGATCTGGCCAAGGAGGTTTTGGACTCAAAGGTGGAATCCAAGTTGGGAGACTTTATGAAAGTCTCCGTTGGTGAGGTCGGCGTATTTGATGTTGTGTTGTTCTTGGGTGTGCTATACCACTTAAGAGATCCGCTGGGAGCTTTGGAAAAAGTTCGATCATTTACAAAAGAGGTTGCCGTAATCGAAACCTCCGCTGTTTTGGTTCCCGGACATGAAGGTGAGTCGTTGATGAGATACTATCCTGCCGACGAACTAGACGGAGACTTTGGTAACTATTTTGGACCTTCTGAAGAAACACTCGCGTCGATGCTGAAGGGAGTGGGATTTAAAAAGACGTTGACCGTTGCCGGACCACCCATAGTGAAGCCAAATCCTTTTAGGAAAACCCCGACCAAGGTGTTTAGGTTGATAATGCATGCTTATGTTTAGTCTGCGTAGCACAAAGAGAGCTTAATAGTTGTTTTTGATTGAGTCCTATTTTGTCACCTTCTTTGTAAGGAGTGAACTAACCTTGGTTTTCAAGTTTCAGAACTCAGATTGATGTAGAGTTTTGGAACTGTTAGTACCAGGTACTTTAGGCTGAGATAGAACCTGCTCAGGCGGAAGTGAAATCCTGTGAGGGGATTGATTCATTGGATATAGATCTAGAGATATCTTGTGATTTGCTTGAAAGCCCGATAGGTTTTGTGGAGATCATGGGATCAAAAGGTTGTCTGGTCGGCATTCATCTATGTGCAAGTGACCAGCAACCAAGAAAGAGTCATGTATTTCGTCAAGACATTGATCTTATGAAGGAAACAAGATATCAACTTGAAAGCTACTTTTCCAGTGAACTAACTTCGTTTGATCTTCCAATTGATCCAAATGGTACACCTTTTCAAATCAGAGTGTGGAGATCTCTGCTCGAGATACCATATGGGGAAACCTGGAGTTATGGAGAGCTTGCTCGAAGAGTGGGTAACTCAAAAGCAGCACGAGCGGTTGGACTGGCAAATAACAGGAACCCCATAAGTATTGTCATTCCCTGCCACAGGGTAATCGGCTCTGATGGTACCTTAAAGGGTTATGGTGGTGGTGTTGAAAAAAAGAGTTACTTATTGGAACTGGAACGTTCTGTAGCTTCAGCTCGCCAAAGTTGACATCAACCGTCAGTGCACGTCTTTGTCTCTCAGAGGTAGTTCGAGGCTGCATTCAGTACGGTTTGTTACCCTGGTAATATTTTGGTCTGCAACTTAAGTGCCAAGATGAGAGAAAGAACACTGCGACTTTGAACATCTGCTGTGTTTCGTACTTGAGACCAGCCGAAACTAATTTCTTGGACGGACTCAGTGGTTGTAGTTTTCAATTGCTTCAATTGTGTTTAACCATTTTTCTTCAACTTCGTCTAACTCGCTTTGACAATGAGCTAGCTCGGTCCCTAACTGCGCTAGCCGTTGATGATCTGATGTCTCATTGAAAAGCACTAGAACCTCATCACGTTTTGCAGTTAATTCAACGATACGCTTGTCGAGCTTTACTAGTTGGAACTGTAATGATCCTAGAGATTTCTTTGTAGTTTTAACTTTTGGCGTGCCTGGCCGTGATTCGTCCCTTGAAGTCAACGGTGAAAGTGATCTTGAGAGTTCTGAAGGTTCCTTGTAGGCTAGGACTTCCGATATCCATGTCGAAAGACCTCCAGGAACTTCCGCGACGTGACCGGCTTTACACGCAACTATTCGAGTGGTGACGCGTTCAAGGAAAATGCGGTCATGGCTGACGACAACAAGTGCACCTGGCCAATCATCAAGATATTCCTCCAGTGCTCTCAGTGTGTCCAAATCGAGATCGTTTGTAGGTTCGTCGAGTAATAAGACGTTTGGTTGACTGGCGAGAACGATTAGTAGCTGAAGGCGCCTTTTTTCTCCTCCAGACAGAGTGTTCACGGTCGCCCAAGGGAGTTCTCCGGTAAACCAAAAGCGTTCCATCAGTCTCTTGTCGCTCGGACTGCCAGGGACGCGTGTTGGTCCGGCGATGACTTCAGCAACGCGAGCAGATTCATTTAGAGTTGGACCGTGCTGAGTGTAGTACCCCACCCTTACCGTTTGACCAAACTCTATACCCCCAGACGTTGGTTTGATGTGTCCGGCTAACAGTTCAAGAAGTGTAGTTTTTCCAGAACCGTTTGTTCCTACTACCCCCAACCTTTCGGTGGGGTCCAGTCTTAAGGTGAAGTTGCTTAGGATTGTGGGGTCTTGTTTGCTATAGGCGAAAGAAACTTCTACTGCATCTATAACCTTGGAACCTAATCGAGGTGTGTCGTAGGAAAGATCCAAAGTCGATGATCTTGCGGCTGGCTGTGCTTTGGTGTCTATGAGCTTTCTTGCCGCGTCGATTCGTGCTTGAGGTTTTCTGGTTCGCGCTTTTGCGCCTCTGCGTAACCAGGCGAGCTCATGTCGAGCTAGATTTTTCCGAATGGATTCGGCTTCTGCTGATCTCTCTTCTCGTTCGGCTACCGCGTTTAGATAAGCCGCGTAACCTCCTTCGTGAAGATATCCTTTACCTCGATCAAGCTCGAGCATCCTCGTTGTTACTCGATCTAAGAGGTATCGATCATGACTTACAATTATTACCCCACCTCGAAATCTCGACAACCAAGACTCCAGCCAAGATATAGCTGAAAGGTCAAGATGGTTTGTAGGCTCGTCAAGTATTAATAGATCGACCTCGGCTACAAGTACCTTTGCAAGCGCTACCCTTTTTACCTGTCCACCGGAAAGTTCCGATACATTTCGATTCAGCAGAGTTGTCATCCCGAGTCGATCCAAAATGGCCTCGTTCTCCCATCCTGAACCGATGACCTCGGAGACAGTTCCTTCAGGTAGTATTGCGTCTTGATCGAGTAGGCCAATTCGGACCGCAGTACCTTTTCGGACTTCGCCTGATTCGGGCCCCTGCTTACCAGCAAGAACCCTTAATAAGGTGGATTTTCCGGTGCCGTTAATGCCTACGACGCCTAATCGATCGCGATCGGAAACCGTAATTGAAAGTTCGCTAAATAGGACGCGATCGGAACGAGAAACCGAAATCTTTTCGGCGTCTACAAGAATGGCCACCTAGTACATCGTCTCCTCATGAAACCATTGGCAGAGGTATAGTCGCTACATTTCGCAACTGTTATTGCCCTCACTAAGACTAGCCAGTCAAACTTGGAAGTTATACGGGAGAACTGGGCGTGATTGAGGGTTGGATTGGATCGGAACCTGGGCCTCAACTTGGTTGGATCTGTGGCGGTTTTGTGCCAGCCTGCGTCATGTCGATTGCGAAGTGTTAAGTTAGGCTCCTACAACCTTAACGCGAGTTGAAAGAGGAGTAAATTAGGCGCAGATCAGGCAAAGGTGCCCGTGCGAACGCTATGATTTAATAATGCAAAATCGGCAGCTGAGGTTGGCCAACAGGGCTTGGTGGGATGAGAGAAGTCATTTACACGGTGAAGCTCTATTCTATAATATTCCCCAGTTGGTCGGTGGAGCTTCAGCGCTAGCCGACTTTGAGCACGACGAATTTTTGATCGGCGAAGCCAAGAGTTTGCTACACCTTCAGTGTCACATTGGAACCGATACGATCTCTTGGGCTAGACGAGGCGTCCAAGCAACTGGATTGGACTTCTCTGAGAGCGCACTTATACAGGCTGAGCGAATAGCCAAGCGCTGTGGCGTGGAGATTCGTTGGGCGGTGGCAGATGTTTATGACGCCCCGTTGGTTCTACAAAATACCTACGACATTGTCTACAGCGGGAAAGGTGCTCTACCTTGGCTTGATGATATAGACGGTTGGGGAAAGATAGTTTCTAAACTTCTAAACCCAGGGGGAAGACTTTATCTGGTGGAGTTTCATCCGGTTTCGTGGATTCTTGGAGATGAGAACTGGACGATTTCTAACGACTATTTTTCGAGTGGCGAGCCACATGTGGAGAGTGGAGTCCAAGGTAGTTATGCTGTACCCGAAGCGGTTACGACTTTCAATACTACTGCTGAGTGGCAGCACACTTTGGCGGAAGTCATCTCTGCTATCGCCAGCGCAGGCCTGGTGATAGAGTGGCTTCACGAATTTCCTTTCACTTTCTTTCAACGATCTCCCATTCTTGAGGTCAACGATGAGGGTGTATATGAGGTCCCGGCTGGACACGCACGTATTCCTTTGATGTACTCTCTTTGTGCGCGTAAACCTTATGCGGACAACTGAACTAGGAAAATGTAGACGAACTAGCGAACGCAACGTTTAAATCGTATCGATCCTTCTTCAACCTCTACAGCAAAGTCGATCTACTGATTATCGATGACTTTGGACTCTCGCCAATTTCCATTGCTTCTTCACGTGAGCTCCTTGACCTAATTGACGAACGCATTGGCATCCACTCCACCATCATTGCCTCACAGTATCCAATTGCGAACTGGCACGCCCTGATGGAGGACAAGACCGTTGCTGATGCAATCTTGGACCGGGTGCTCTCAGATGCGCTTCGAGTCTCTCTTACTGGGGACTCCATGCGCCAACGACGAGATCAAAATCTCGCTGTTTCTTCAGAGGAGGAGACAACACCGACGAAAGGAGTTCATTCAACGTAGGAGAGTCGCGAAAGACTCAGGAACTAGTCGCATAGACTCCGTTCGAGGGACTCGCGAAAGACTCAGGAACTAGTCGCGATAGAGCGGGAATATTCAGCCTTTTGGCAGATCTTTAAGATTTTCAACAAATCCCGAAAGATTCACCACACTAATTGACATCCGCACCAATTAGTACTCGTTGATAGAACCTTAAGAAGGAGAAGGCTTCCTCGTCAGGTGAGCTAGAGATACGTTGGTCAAAGTTACAAGTCGTCCAGGCAAACCCATTTTTAGCCATTCAAGAAGATCTCGTACCTTAGCCTCTTCTTTGTCTACTAGCACCACCATTTCTCCCCTATCATCATCAAGCGACAAGAGATGTCCTCTCTCCAGCCTATGAAGGACACCAAAGCCCTCCACAGCCCGAAAAGCGGATCCTCCATCAAAGCCAAGTTCTAACGCTTTTGACAGTATTGCGTCGACCGCCAGCGAACTACCGATATGATCGTTTTGGCTAAAGTAAACCACCAACTGAATTCCTGTCTCAAATTCATCTAACATTTTGACCTTCTTTCAATATGAATACTTCGTGACCCACTTTGCAACGAAAACAACGAGCTGCGCATAGCTAGTCGCCGACGTGACCCGATAGGGTCCCTTGGGCAAGACTGCCTCATGGATCTTCCAACTGCTTTTTGCCAATCGTACATCTGGTTCCGACAAAGACATAAAGGCAGAGTCGTCACATTGTGACATATGGTGCCTGTGGAATTAGCGTATTTTGCCAAAATACCAAATGGTCTGTATTGCAGCAGAGAAAGTTAAAATAGATGAGATCAATGTCGGGTTGATCTTCATCATTCACTCCTGGCGGTCGAACACTTATCTGATTGAATGCCAAAGTATCTGACAAGTTGTCCTGGCTTCTTCTTAATAGCTCAAGGTCGATAACCATTACTAGATATTGTACCAATAGACTATTTTCGTGTCCACAGATTGCACAAATCACATAAGAAGTCGTCAAACTTAAAGACTTACAAAAGCTGGATATTTATGGCTCCAAGGTATCTCAGCAAACCTACAATAGACCTATCGTTTCGCGTACAGTCATCATCTTGTGCCGTTGAAATCCTCTCTTGATTGCACAAACTATCACCTGAGTTGAAATGGTTTCCTTAGGTTCAAGAAACTTCAAAGGGAATATATGCAGGCGACTTGCTATACCCTTACACCCCAGAGTTCAGGCCTCCCACAAAAGATCCACAAAAGTCTTCACATCTGTCAAATGACTCACAAGAGGCGTTCTAAGAATCAAATCATCTAAGACGGTTCTTGCACGTTCTTCACATCTTCCTCATGCGAAGTGCCACCATATATCCCTTCACCAAGAAGCGTGAAATCTTGAAATACAAAGTGGCCCTGGATTATGACCCAGCAGAACTCCATGTTACGAACGAATAAATAAATAAATAGCAACTGACTCTTTGCTGCTCCAAGTTGGCGGGGTTTCGCGTTATCCCCTGATAGAATTAAGCAATCGGATGAAGCTCCGTTGGGTACGCACAAACAAGTGTAACTCGAACCGCTGATTAGCTAATGGCTTCTGATTTTGAATAAAAGTCGGAGGCAGGTAGATTTTGTGAAGATTGACGTATCAGTGATTCAGCTACTCCAAGTTGCTACTGTGCTTTGTCTGTCTCCATTGGTAAGCGGTATTGTCACTAAAATTGAGTCTCGTCTTCAAGGACGTACCGGATCACGGATCCTTCAGCCATACTACGACCTTTATAAGCTCTTTAAGAAAGAAACCTTAGTCACTCAAGACTCAGGGATCGTCTTTTATCTTGGACCTTTCGTGGCATTTACTTGCTATTTAATCGTGCCCATGCTCATTCCGGTCCTCACGAATTTTCCCCTTCCGTTAGGGTACACAGGAGACATCCTTGGTGGGGGATTTATTCTCGCACTGGCAGGATTTGCCGTCGCTCTCGCTGCTATTGATTCAAAGGGACCTTTCGCCCAGCTTGGCTCGAGTAGGGCAATGACATTTGGAGCTCTTATTGAACCGGCAATTCTGTTCGTGACATTCACGGTTGCCCTCATAACTTCAACTGATCTGCCATATGCAGAGGCAGCCACCATTCGCTCATCTTTTACCCAGGTCATTAGACCGTCGCACCTCTTGGCAATGTCTGCTTTTTTCCTTGTTGTATTGAATGACACTGGAAGAATTCCCGTGGAGACACACGCAAGTACCATCGAATTTGGCATGATCGATGAGGCGAGAACGATTGAGTTTTCGGGTCCAATCTTTGCCATTGCAAAATGGGGATCATTCATGAAACAGATGATTCTCTATGTGATTCTTATGAATGTCTTTACAGTCCCGTGGGGCCTCGCAGGCACGAAGACCGTTGTGTCAGTTCTTGAGGCTATAGCCGTTTTAATGCTCAAGGCAATTGCAATTGGCTTTTTGTTTGCATTGATTGATAACAGCTTCTCCAAGTTACGCCTTTTCAAAGTAACAGAACTGACAGCAACGGCATTTCTTATATCCGTCCTCGCTGTTCTGGCATTGTTCGTAGGAGGTGGATGATGAATATTTTGTCATCGGTGCCATCGGAGTATCTTGGTCTATCGAGCGCACTTGCGGTACTTGTTTTGCTAACCGAATTTGCGATGTTAAGGGTGCAATTCTCCAGATCGCAAGTGAAACTCTATGCAATTCAATCGGCAATAGTGACAGTATTGGCAGTATTCATAGCAGTTGAACGAGACATACCAGGACTATTCATCGTAGCAATAATTTCACTCATACTCAAGGTCATAGCCATTCCAAAGATAGTCATGCGCCTTCTCGACCAAACCAAAGTTGAACTCGTATCAAGTCACAGAATAAGTGTCCCGTCGATGATTCTCCTAGCTCTATTGCTCGGAGCGGTTGGAATGTTTGTAATTGATCGCCTACCTTTTCATTCACATTCTCTTCCAACATCAGGTCTCTCGGTATCTATGGCCGTAATACTGGTATCATTTTTGCTCGTCATATTCCGTTCTGACGTTGTATCACAGGCAGTCGGGTTCTTTTCGTTGGAAAATGGTGTGTCCATGGCAAGCCTCGTGGTGGCAGCTGGACTCCCCTTGGTTGTTGAAACAGCGTTCTTCTTTGACCTGTTAGTCGCTGTCGTGGTTTTCGGAGTATTGATGAGAGTTCATCATCAAAGAACATCAACCCTTTCCACTGAGGGATTGAATCGACTGCGAGGCTAGCTATGAGTTTGATATTAACTTCGATGTGCATCCTACCGCTGCTCGCAAGCGTCCTGATTCTCATCTTGCCACCAGTGATCGGTAAATCCCTGTCACTTATTTCAAGTGCAATAACTCTGATACTGACAGTAACTCTTGTTTCTCATGGCGGAGTCGTTGAGAGTCTTTATGGGTGGCTTCGCGTAGATTCACTTTCGTTGGTATTCATCTTGACAGTATCTCTCTTGTATTTTTTAACCGTTTTGTTCTCAATCGGATATGTTCGAGAAAGCAGAAACCGGTGGACTAATACCAAGTATGCGAAAATTTTCTTTTCAGGCATAAACTTCTTCTGCTGGGCTATGTTAATGGCCCCTTCAGTGAGTAGCCTGGCCTTGGTTTGGGTAGCAATCGAGATAACTACGGTAATCTCTGCTTTGCTTGTAGCACTTGACGATACCGATGGCGCCAGTGAGGCTGCTTGGAAGTATGTCCTGATCGCCTCTATGGGTCTTGGCATTGCACTATTTGCAACGATCCTTCTATATTATGCAGGAGCATCAGTGCTAGGAAATACTTACGATCTATACTTCCCACAGCTGCTGACTGTAGCACATAAGCTCTCCCCCGTTATCGTTCGGTTGGCCTTCGTGCTCGCTGTAGTTGGTTTTGGAACCAAAGTAGGATTCGTCCCAGTCCATACTTGGCTGCCAGATGCTCACTCTGAAGCTCCAACTCCAGTATCCACCCTCCTATCAGGAGCTCTTTTGGCGGTAAGCTTCTACGCTATCATGAGGTACTTTCAGGTAGCAATAGTAGCTACAGGACCTGCTTTCCCAAGAAACGTTCTACTGGCATTTGGACTCGCTTCGTTAGCACTTGCCGCCCTTTATCTCGCTAGCCAGCGTGATCTAAAACGACTCTTGGCGTATTCAAGCATTGAACACATGGGCATATTGGCGATTGGCATGAGTTTCTCTGCCCCAATTGCAGTAATAGGAGTGCTTTTGCATGTACTTGCACACGCTTTGGCAAAAGGATCTGCCTTTTTTGGTGCCGGCACATTAGTCAAGAAGTTTGGCACAAAGAACATCAACAGGATCAGAGCCGGCGTTAGTCGTCTTCCTGTAAGTGGCCCACTGTTCGTACTTTCGATACTCGCTCTCTCGGCTTTTCCTCCTTTTGGAATCTTCAGGAGCGAATTTTTAATTGTCCTAGGTGGCTTCAAGAGCAATGCTTCTTTCGTAACGATCGTTCTTGTCCTGTTGATAACAGTTGCGTTTTTAGGTTTCTCTCGTCACGGTAACCAAGTTATGTTTTCTCCTCCCCTCGAAGGAGGAGACGTCACAAAAGGCGAGGTCAGCTACTGGATGACGACAGCCATGGTGCTTGCTCTCCTTGGTCTAGTAGTCCTAGGAATTCACCCACCACAGCAGGTGTCCACTCTTTTAACCGCTGCTGCAAGAGAACTGAGCGTAAAGAGGTGAGGCCATGATTGAATTTCACAACGTGTCGACAGCAGAGTTTAGGGAAGTGGTAAGGGATCGGATGGGAAGTAGTTCACGGCTGGCCGCACTTTGGGGCTTTGACTCTCCCGGTGGCTTTTACCTACGCGCACTCCTCTCGCATGCGAACGAACCGGTAGGCAGTTATGAGCTTGTAACGGCACTGGTCCATGAAATCTCCTATGATGCCTTGTCTGTACTCATACCCGGAGCTCAGTGGTACGAGCGAGTCATCTACGATCTTTATGGCATTCGCGCAGAAGGAAACTTACCTTTGAAGCCACTTGTATTTCCCCGACACTCCACAGATGACCCTCCAATGACTCATCAAGTATCAAGTTCAGTAGTTAGTCGCATTAACGTATCTTCGCTACAGAGAAAAGCCGTAGGAGAAGGAGTATTTACCATTCCCTACGGACCTGTACGATCAGGCGTTTTCGAAAGCATTGAGTATCTCGTCGAGACCTTTGGGGAAGATATATCGCATCTGGGCGTTCGAGTATTCCATAAACACCGCGGGATAGAGAAGCGATTCGAAGCTCTGAATCTCATGGAAGCAGTCTGCCTAGCCGAAAGAGTCGAAGGTGTTGCCTCGGTGGCACATGCCACTGCATTTTGTCACGCCATAGAGAATATGACTGGAACAGAGGTCCCTGAGTCGGCAGAGTTATTGAGATTGGTACACGCAGAACTTGAGAGGATAGCGAATCACCTTGATACCTTTGTCCGTCTCACTGAAGGGGCCGGACAGGCCGTTGCAAACGCGAGGTTCGGCATTTACAAAGAAGAAATCCTCCGTATGAGAGCAAGGTTATGTGGCAATCGTTTCGGCAGAGGTGTCGTGGTCATAGGAGGGGTTTCCGAAGGGCCCCAGACCAACGTCGACGATATTTTATCAGAGTTGGACTCTTTGGAACTTGAGATGAATAGAGACATAGACAGGTTAATGAGAACTCCTTCGTTTCTCGACAGGTTGAAAGGTGCGGGTATCCTTAGCAGGGATCTCGCACGTCAACAAGGTGTAGTTGGACCAGTTGCCCGCGGATCAGGTATATATGAGGATCAACGCAGCTCGAAACCTTATGGCGCATACGCAAAACTTGGGTTTTCCCCTGCTTCTCCCCGTATCGAAGGCGACGTCTTAGCTCGCCAACAGGTAAGAGTGGAAGAACTCCGAACTTCGATATCTCTTACAAGAGATGCCTTAATTCGCATTGGTAATGACAAGGCAAGTCTTTGGAAATCTGAGTCAACGGAAAGTATTTCCGGTGTCTCTTTAGGTTGGGTGGAAGCACCTCAAGGTGAACTCGTATACATGATAGAGATTGAGCAGAATCACATTAACAAAGTCTCCATGAGGTGTCCTTCGTTTTGTAACTTGTCTGCTCTCCCACTGGCATTCAACGGAGACATACTTACGGACTTCGTATTCATAGAGGCAAGTTTTAGTCTGATCATATCGGGGGTGGCAGGATAAGTGCCCTGGCTCTCTAGAGGATTAACTAACGGAGTCGTAACTACCCGTTATCCCAGACGTAATGACGACTATGGTAAGACATTTAAAGCTGCTGTTTCGGTTCGTGTTCATGAGACGAAGCCGGATCATGACGTCATAGCCAACTGTATAGACCTGTGTCCAACTGGAGCTATTTCTTCGACAGATCAAGGTTCTCTGCAGCTTGATAGAGGATCATGTATTGTCTGCGGATTCTGCGTTCAATCGTTCCCTGAGTTTTTCGAGTTCTCTCATCTCCTCGAACTTGCGGCAAGTTCCAAAAAGCAGCTGATGATGCCTTATATCGAAGAAAGTGCAGAAAACTTACAAGCGATACGATCCGAACTCGCCGAAAGAGTTCGATCCCTAAAGAGATCAGTACATATACGCCATATCGATGCGGGATCAGATGGCTCAGAAGAATGGGAAATTAACGCTTTGTTGAACCCTATCTATGATGTGAATCGTCTAGGAATATACTTCAGCGCAAGTCCACGACATGCCGATATTGCACTCGTTAGCGGAGTTGGAACTCTCGGAATGCAAAGCGCATTGGAAGACACGCTCGAGGCAATGCCCGAACCAAAGGTAGTAATCGCTGTTGGCACGGACGCCATAGCTGGCGGTTTAGTGCATCCGAGTTATTCAACCTACGCTGGAATAGGAACTTCCTTGCCAGTCGATATCTGGGTTCCGGGGTCTCCGCCTAGTCCATTTACAATTCTCCACGCAATACTGCTGGCCATTGGCAAAGACAATGGAACGAGGTGAAGTTTTGTTAGAAGCGCTTCTAATTTTGGCAGCTGTATTCGCGGTAATTGGAATAGGTTTTGATCTATTTCCTAAGTCACCGAAGAGGATTACTAAGTACATTGCGTACCTGTGCGCGCTAGTATTCAATATCTCCACATCTGTAGTTGGAGCGGTGCTAATCCATCATCAAGTCCTCCAAGTACCACTTGGCTCGTCCTTCGGGGTCGGACAAAGCGTACTCAGGCTTAATTCACTTAGTGGGATTTTCTTACTCCTTACCGGAGTACTCGGAACTGTGATCTCAGGCGGATACATTAGATGGATAGGCGACCCTTCGCGCAAAGTCCGCAAAGCTAACGCAACGGGTTACCTTGTACTTTTAATATCGGTCGCTCTTATATTTTGTGCGGGCGACGCTTTCAGCTTTATGTTCGCATGGGAGCTCTTGACTCTCGCCTTTTATATATTGACCAGCTCCAATCCTTCAGTAGGAAATAAGGCTGGTTGGATCACAGCCGGCTTTGGCAAAATTAGTGGAGCGGCGCTGCTGTTGGGGTTTTTAGCACTAGGATCTGTCTCCCAAAGCCTCAACTTCACTCACTGGGTAGGCTTCGGCTCAAGCGGGTTGTCTGCGTGGGGCTACATCTTGATCTTGATTGGTTTTGGAGTAAAGGTAGGTATTCTTCCCTTCAATGTATGGCTTCCGCGAAGTTATCCCGCCGCTGAAGGACCCAGCCGCGCGGCTATGGCTGGGCTGGCTTCAACAGTAGGATTTTATGGAATCATAAAATTCTTGTTACTGCTTGGGAGACCACCGGAAATTGCCGCAATAGCGATGCTCATCCTTGGAGGACTAACGGCAATTGTAGGAATTTCGTTTGCCGCCGTAGAGTCAAACCTTGCAAGAATCGTATCGTATTCGAGTGTAGAAAATGCGGGAATCATCTTTGTCGCTTTAGGCGTTGCTATGACTGGATCGTACCTAGGAAACAGTTCGTTGATGTCGCTTGGACTCTTAGGGGGTCTCCTACAGATAGTTACTCATGCCTTCTCTAAATCAATCCTTTTTCTCTCCTCCAGCTTCCTAAGCGCAGGTGAAGGGGTGGAGAATATCGATGAGCTCAAACTGGCAGGAACGCGCAACACTGCCGCAAAAACGACATTTGCACTCTCGTCTCTTGCCCTAGCTGGGCTACCGCCCACTATTGGATTTGTTTCTGAATGGTTCGTATTGGAGTCGCTAATGCAAGAGTTTAGAGTTGCTAGCCTTGTGATCAGATTATCGATGATCGCGGCTGGTGCCCTCGTATCCCTCACAGCGGGTCTTGCAGCGCTTGCCTTCATACGAATCATTGGTTTTGTTGCCCTTCGACGAGTCAGCATAGAATTAGAACCGAACGCTACTTATGCAACAACGAAGATTTTTGGAAATATAACTCTACTTGCTGGTGGATCCCTTCTTCTTATACTTGCAGCACTCGCACCAATCATGGTCAGAGTTTTTTCCGGTGCAATTCAAAGCGTGAACTCATCTATCTCGTTTTTGAGTTCCCTTAGCTCACCATTGGTTCTGCAGCCGGAGTACCAAGGATTCTCAATCTTGTCGCCGTCTTGGCTGATGATTGAACTGCCGATCGGACTCATCTTCACCCTCGGTCTTACGGCCGTGCTTTCGCAAGGTAGTTTCTTAAAGATCAGAAGGGTCTCTCCTTGGCGCTCAGCCTCATCGGGCGTAGATGGACCAAATAGTTACAGTGCATTTGGGTATGCCAATCCCATTAGACATGTACTGCGTGGAGTTCTCGGTACGAGAATGACAACCATGCGCACGACTACCAAGAGCAGAGACTCTGAAGGAGAGCATGATCAGATTATTGTCCAGACATTTGTGTCTGATCCTATTGCCGTTTACATCTACCGACCTGGACAGCAACTGTTCTTATCGTTAGTAAAGTTCGTGAAAAGATTTCAGTCCGGTAAAGTCGACACCTACATTTCTTATATGTTGGCACTTGTAATAGCAGTTCTATTACTAATTGTTCTCTAAAAGACAACTACCGACAGAGCGAAACCATCCCTGATCAACCTCAGCTACGCCAAGTCCTCCCTTTTGGTTTTCGTGTCTTATCCACGGTGCGAAGGTCACATCCGCAGAACCAGATTGGCGAGCCGCGGCGAACACTACCACATTGTCATTAGGTTCGGTGTCAGGAGATCATAAAGAGCACAAATGACGCTCTTCTACCGGGATCAATGACCCTGTCTCCGCCAACTCTGCTCGCTCTCACCCGAATCGAGATCCGAGCGCCGCTTGTCGCCTCTCGTAGTATGAACGTTGCGACACCGGAACGGCGCAAAGCAATTGACGAAATCACCGCTCGTTCCCACGAGCTTCACTCCGCCAACTCGACCTTGTCCCAGGCGATGTTAGCTTGTGGTCCGATTGACTTAAACTTACTCTACGAAAGAACGGGTTTATCAGCATAAATGTCGACAGGATCACTTCGTCGAAGTCGCGCCGCATCGGTGCTTGCGTATATATTTGACCTAGCCAAGTCCTTGTGATCTGCAATTGACGCAACCGTTGCATCTGAATGATAAATAGTGAGTCTACTCACCAGACGCACCTTTTCCAAGGTTCTTCCCCCGGGCTTCATTCTCACTCGTCCGAGGGTTGTTCTCGCCTCTCCAAGCACGGCCAGTATTGCTACTGGTCTTACACGCTCTTTAGGCGATGAGTCGTCCCATCAACAACTTCACAGGATTTATATAACTTCGCTCTCATATACCAAGAACGCGATCGCACATGGCGACCCGTCGGCTTGTGTTCTAGAAGCAGCTGTCGCTGTCGCTATAAACCATCCGGCATTGCCCAGCTGGGTGAATAACTGCGTTATAACCTATCTTTATCTCCATGCACCGACGCGACTTACCTCCGCCACCGCACCAGCTTGGATCGCCCTGGGGCCGTACTTGGCATCTACGAACACGGGTCGCACTATTCTTCAACATCTCAAGGTCTCGCCATGGTCAGCATCCAGTGAACTAAACAATGCGGAGATCGTTCGTACTGCGTACATCGGTCTTCAAAACTCCGCAGCTGTTCCGAGTCTCGCATCAGAGTTCTCGTGGACTAAGATGGCTTCAATGAATGTACTCTCACGTGGACCTCAGAGTATGGGCACGTTGTACTACTTTGAGGCTGCGTGGAATCTGATACGTCTCGGCGGGAGCCTGCCTCGAAAATCGCTGGCGTCATTGCAGGCAACTCTGGCCGGAAGTAGAGGCTGTCCAGGTTTCCCTACGTTATATCGCGATAGCGTCAACGATCCCTCAAGCTGTTCATTAGCTGTTACCCTTGTCGCTCAGAGCTTGCAGGCGATGTTGAAGCCAGGCAGACAGGGGGCAAGTGGATAGTAATCAGAATCCGGTTTTGGTCTCTAAGGGTCTTGACGTTGGATACAAAACGAAAAGTGGTGAGCCAGTGACGATTGTAGGAGATGTAAACCTGCAACTTCGCCGCGGAGAGATGATTGCTCTGCTCGGACCGTCCGGAGTAGGAAAATCGACTCTCTTGGACACCTTGACCCTCATGACAAGACAGATCGCGGGCACCTCACCATAC
>JAJYGA010000157.1 GCA_021785255.1 Actinomycetes bacterium | reverse complement strand
GTTGTGGGCTGTCGCTGTCAGCCGACTGGAATGCAGCTATCAACATCTCAAAGCGAGGTCAAGGTAGCTGGGTAGTGAGTCACGCTACCATACGCGACACAGGAGAGGCCGCATGAGTCCACATATCGTGCAACTAACGTTGCCTCGTTTAGGCGAGTCCAGGCGATGTGCCTCTTTCTATGATTTGCAAGCTCGGTCCTTCAGGGCCGAGAAGTTGACTAGTGATTTCTCGTATGAACGATGCCTTGAGTATAAACGCCAAGTGATGTGGATATGGTTTCACGGTTCTTTATAAACTCATGGATGCTGCGATTGAATTTCCGCAGAGCTGTTCTTTGAGTGAGTCACATGTCTTTGCTGCCGAGAACCCTGTCCACGTGTAGAGGCATTGAGTGCTCTTGAGCAAAGATTTGATCACGGCAGAGGTCATCTGTTATAGCGAATTCAAAAGAACTGTAAAGTACGCTGCTTGCATTGTGTGGTGTGAAGCGAGCTTGGGCCGTTTTAGTTAATAGTAGCTGGGGAGCATTATTGCCGTAAGTCCCTGGTAAATAACTATAAGGTGCTTGGAAAATTAAAGCTGCCACAGAGGTCGAATTCTTAAGCGTTAGCTGTTTCAAGAGAGAAAACCCCAGTCAAAAACATTCTTATCAAAAACTAATTTTTCCAAAATTATTGATCTATAATTTTTGCAGTTCATCGGGCGTCAATGAGGTGGGGGGACGAAAGATGTGGAATCAAAAGGCATTTAACCACAACCGTAGCATCAAAAGGAAGTTTTTGCTCCTGACTCAAACCTCCATAGTAGGAGGACTTGTGCTAGCCGGATGTGGTAGTTCATCAAGTTCTTCTTCACCGACATCCGGCGCGTCAAGCGGTGGTTCTTCAACAACGACACATCCCACTAGCTCGCCCCTCCAACAAGTTCAACAGGTGGCAAAGGCTACAACGAGCGTAAAGACCCTGCGTCTTGGTATCTCGTCGGTTGGTACTATGACGCTTCCGTCTGGACAGACTACAACCGTGAGTTTTGCCGGCAGTGGTGATGAGGATCTTGTCCATGGCTTGGCGAGTTTCAGTATGAAGGAAACCACGTCGCTTCCTGGTTCGACGCCACTGTCTTTCCAGATGATTCTTGACAACGGAACAGACTATACGTCTTCAAACTTGATGGCTGGAGTACCTGGAGTGGACAAACCTTGGTTGTCAGCCAATATCTCTAATGAATCTGGTTCTAGCGCTGTGAATGGAGTTTTGACCGATCCCACACGGATGTTATCGTTCTTATCTAGCGTGGGTACTGTGACCAGCCTTGGCTCTTCGGTAATCAATGGTGTCAACGCTACAGGGTATAGTGTTACAGTTGATCTTTCGAAGGTAGCCCAAAAAGGTGTAAATACCCTGGTTGGTACCATGCGGTGTCTTGGAACCACGACGATTCCAATGAAGATCTGGATTGACAGTGCAGGGCGCGCTGTTCAGGCGGCTTTCGTTTGGAACATTTCTTTGCCAGCTGGTGCCGCAAGTATGCATGAGGTTATTAATGTGACATACACGTTCTCTAATTTTGGAGAACCCGTCTCAATAACGCCTCCATCCGCGTCAGATGTACAAGCTCTTTCATCTGTATTACCTCCTACCACCGCTGGGGCTAATGGATCGAGCGCGTGTTCTAACGCAGGTTGAATGGGTCCAGCCTGCTTGCTGATGGGGGAGTCGATCGTAACTGATACAGGTACATGAGATGGTACCGACTGAAGGACTCAATAACTACGAGACGAAGGAGCCAAAGTGACCGGAGAGATTAGTTTTACAAACAACTACCAAGACAATTCAACACAAGACGGGTATCAATTCGAGTTTTTTTGTATGCGATGTGGTAACGGATATCAGTCACCCTTTCAGCGAAGCGTTGGTGGCGTAGGTCGAATGATGGCGATAGGAGGAAGTCTTCTCGGCGGCACCGTCGGCAGTCGTATTGAAGAGGCAGGCTTTGACACCCAGTGGCTAAAGGGTGGTACTCGTGGAAAGGGCTGGGATAAGGCTTTAGCGAACGCCGTCGAAGCGGTTAAGGATCATTTTGCCCAGTGTCATCGATGCGGTCAATGGGTATGCCAGGATGTCTGTTGGAACCCAGAAAAAGGTCTTTGCGTTCAATGCGCGCCGAAGCTCGACCAGGAGATAGCCGCTATGCAGTCCACGGCTCAAGTCGAACAGTTGCAAGCCAAAGTTCAGCAGGAAGATTGGACGGAAGACATTAACTATCGCGACGTGGCAACTGCGTTATGTCCCGAGTGCAAAAGGGAGACAGGAGGCGGAAAGTTCTGCAAGTTTTGTGGACATGCGCTGCTAGCCGCACCAAGTACGATGAGCAGGTTTTGCTCAAACTGTGGTACGAAACTGGGCGATGCAAACTTCTGCCCGGAGTGTGGTGCTAACGCAAGTTAATCCTAAGACGAGATAGGTGGCGATCCAAAGTATTGCGGACTTGATTTCCCCCCTTTCATGAAGGAGATGAACTCCAGATGTACTTCAAAATGTTCGATTCGCAAGGATCCTTAGTTGATGAAGGTGCGGGAAAGGTTAGGTTTGTCGCGGGTGCGCTCACAGTAGTGCCAGATATGGGCCAGCCTCTTACGATCCAATCTGCCGCCATAGAAGCGATAGAAGAACCAGCTCCTTTTTCTGTAGGTGTGCGACTCAGTGATGGAACTGTAGTGGAGTTGTCGCAACTTGGACAGATGCGTACGCAGCTCCTTTCTGAGCTCAGCGAGGTGCGTCATGATGACGCGAAGAAGACGCTACTGTTGGTAGGCATCGGTAAGCCTGACAAGTTTAGAGGAGCTGTCAATGGCCGTGAGTGTGAAGTCTTTCTCTATGACGATGCGCTCGTAGCGATGGGAAGCTCCGGTGAACCTCTTCAGTTGCTTTACTCGTTTGTGGAGTCTATCGATACTACTCCTTCCGAATATCACGTTACACTCAGGGTAAAAGGAGATGAGCCTGTTACGTTGGAGCGCTTTGCTAACAGAACAGGTGAACTCATCAAGTTGCTCCAAAGTAAGGTGAGCGAGGCCTCAATTAGGACTTCGGCGTTTCTCTCCAGCCTTCTCCCAGGGTTAGGTCCAGTTCAGACTCGGAAAATTTCGGGCCTACTCAGGGATGGAATTGCTGGTAAGGTATCAGATTTGAACAGTATCGATCCTACGATATTTACAGTGCTTCTCGATGTAGCGACCGCACCATCTCTCAAGGACTTGGCAAGTTCACTTGTAAGATGTGGTGATGTTCGACTTGGTTTTAAACAACGCCGGTCGGTGCAAAGAAAAGCTAAAGGTACAGAAAGTTGGTATGATCACACACATAAAGCCATCGATGATCATGGAGGCGTGCCCTCAGCTCCTGGGGGATTTGGTGGATTTATGATGGCATCGATGCTGCAAGGTGGCGTGGGCTCAGGTGCAGGATACGGATTTGCTGGAGCTTTCGGACAAGGCGGCAGCGCTCTTGCGTACGAAATGTTAGGAATGTCGATGCGGATGGGTGGCAGAGAATCGATGGGGATGTTCCCAGGAACCAACCAAAGTTCTCATGAGGTCGCTCAAAGAAGCGTAACGCCACTAAATCCTTTGATCGCGGCGCATACCGACTATTCAGCTCTTCGAGTAAACGGTGTTCGTCCGGCGATACTGTCATTCTTGCTGGTGGCCAATGCGTCGAAAATATTTTACTGTTCTTTGAACGATGCAGAGGATCCAATTGTTGTGTTTGATGCTTCTAGCATTGATGTGACCTCGCTAAATCGAGCCTTGGCACTAATAGACTTCGAGGTAGATGTTCTTAGTGAAGATATGGAATCAGCGGCATCTCCGTTTCGTGTTGCACTTGAAAAACTTTCTAGCCTGAGTCAACTTCATCAGGCATTCCAGGAGGCGATTCCTACTGATGACACAACCGGGGTACTCAAGGAGATGCTAAAGGGCAACTCCAATGTCGAGGAGATCTCTACTGAGAAGTAAACCTGGTAGTTCGAATGTAGCTAGGAATCGTCAGCGTTACTGTGACTACGTAGTCTTTTTCGGAGGAGCCAACTATATGGCGTCTACTTGTTTGGAGTAACTGTCATCGCAACTACAGAGTCTTGTCCGACTGATTCACGGCTTGTGGTAATATTTCGTGCCATGTGAGAAACCAACGGTTGACAAAGTAAAGATGTTATGGGGAGGCTATCCAAAGGTAGCTTTATCCTGGTGGCATCTTCGGTAGACCTACTTTGGCTGAGGTCTTTGCCGTTGTCTCAAGAATATTTGTCATTTGTCAAAATCTTGTAATCCAAAGCCCAGCGTATGGCTTGGTCGCGCGTGTGCGACCCTGTTTTTCTCAAGATGGATGCGCCATGGGCTCTAGCTGTACCTTCAGATACTTGAAGTTCTTTTGCGATAGTGGCATATGATTTCCCTTGATGCATGAGGCCCATGACTTCAAGTTCGCGTTTTGTAAAAGGTGATGCTTGAGAGCTACGGGTGTTATTAACTTTGCTGGCAAGAAATGAGGCTATCTCTTCACATGCATCTGGCCGAACCAGAGCTTGGTTGACCTTTTCCACGAAAGAGTCGCCACCTATGAGTTCCGGGTTCTCGCAGTTGGAGATTTTTCGGTAAGTAGTCACAACTAAGTTGGTCATAGTAAGGTGAAAGTTCGATGTGGCTAAAACTAGCTCTTCTTTGCCTTGAACCATGGCTCGTACAAGGATACCTAGCCCGAACGACGCAAGGAGAAGCAGACTCATAAATATAATCCAGACGGGATGTGGAAATGCATGTCCTGAAGTGGCTAGAGTGACTACTCGCACGATCAATAGAAGTCCTCCAAATAGCAGTGCCTTTTGTCCTTTTGCCGCGCCGAAACAGATGCACACCTCTACTAATGGAACTACATAGACGAGGAGCGCCGGAACGTTAGGATTCGTCACATAGCATACGAAAAATCCGAGGGCGTAGACGAGGTCTCGTATCACAACCGGAGTTGGCTTGATAGCAAATAAACGTCTGCATAAGAGACAATCGACCGTCGCAAGTAATCCAAGAGCGACTGCGAAACAGTATGTGAGAGGTGATACGACTACCGCCATAAGACACAAAGGTGCAATGGCAATTCGAACGGTCCTCAAGCGCGACGGATTGATTAATGCGACACTCCACATAAATAAATTATCCCCCCGAAAAGTTTATTACCAAGCGACGCCCTTGTGATTATACTCCAGACAGCCTCAACAGGGAGGGTTATTGCACAATCGTATCCAACCTCGTAGCTTTCTCTCAAGACCACGTACTGACGAGGCGCAAAATTAATCGAGGAGCGTTTATGAAGCTCGATGAAGATGGGAGAATCCAAACGTCTGGCTCTTAGACATAGAAGTGGATTCCAAGTGCTGCTGAACCGGGAATAATACCAGTACAAGTCTGACTTTCAGGGCCGAAGTATCCCCATTCAAATCTGAAGAACCGGTTTCATTTCATGCATCCTCCTTGTGTCCGACCTGCGGGAAGCCCGGCTTCCCGCAGTTTATGATTGGAGTGTTCATCTTCACGAGCGGCATCAAAGCGCTTCTCGAACTTGTTCGGCAGTTGGCCGTCTCCGAGGGGAAATGAAGGTGAGAATCAAGCTTGTGAGGGCGAAACCGGCAGCGACAACTAGACCTTGAGAATAGCCATCGACAAGAGCCTGGGGATGAGACACGCCGCTGAGCAGGGCGCTTGTAACTCTCGATGCGGACAACGTCGCTACCACCGCAAGTCCCAATGCACCTCCAACTTGGTAGAAAGCATTGATAACACCCGATGCTGATCCGGCGTGATGGTGCTCGATGTCCATCAGGGCCACGATCTGAGCTGATACTCCAGTCCCAATTATCCCTACTCCAAAAAGGACAAGACCCGGGAGAATTGAAAAGACGTAACTACCGTTGGAACTTGCTTGAGACAGTAGCGCTAGCCCGGCAACGCTCGCTATAACGCCACCGAACTGGACGGGACGTGTTCCAACTCGCGTCACCAATTGAGAAGCAAGCACCGCCATCACGACTGCGGCAATCCCCATCGGCAGGAACTGGATTCCTGCTTTGAGAGCGGAGTCACCGCGAACCTCTTGCAAGAATATGGCAGTTAAGAAAAACATAGCAAGAAATGCGGCACCATTGAGTCCCAAAACCGAAATTGCAGTTGCGAAGCCCCGAGAACGAAAGAGGCCGAGCGGCACCAATGGCGCTGTGGAGCGAGCTTCGACAACTACAAACAGGATTAACGCGAGCGTACCCACAATAAGCATGAGAATAACTTCAGTCGAACCCCACCCAAGGGGCTGGGCACGTACGATTCCATAGATCACGGCAAGCAAGCCACCGGTACCAAGTATCGCTCCCAGGACATCAAATCTTGCCTTCCCACCTTCGACCCTACTTATCCGGCTTTCGTGGATGAAGATTGGCGTCAAAAACAACGTTAGTGCAACGATGGGAACGTTCACAAAGAAGACCCACCTCCAACTTAAATAGTTCACCAACAGCCCCCCAGCAACCACACCCAAGGTGCCGCCCAGTCCTGCCAGTCCACCCCAAACTCCCATAGCGATGTTGCGGTCTCGTCCATGAGGGAAGGTTACGGTAACTATAGATAAAGCGGCTGGCGTCAAGAAAGCCGCCCCAAGGCCCTGAAGTACTCGCATAGCAATCAAGGTGTCAGCGGTAGATGCCAGCCCGCCCCCGAGGGAAGCGGCCCCAAACAGTAAAATACCTATAGCAAATAATCTTCGGCGGCCAAACAAGTCTGCAACTCGCCCTCCTAATAACAGGAAACCTCCAAACATCAACGTGTAGGCACTTATGACCCACTGGAGGTTCGACTCGGCAAACTTCAAACCAACAGCGATGTGAGGTAATGCTACGTTGACGATCGTAATGTCAAGGAGAACTGCAAACTCGGCAATAGCCAAAACTAATAACACCATCCAAGGGTTTCCTCTAAATTTGCGGTCCTTCTTGGGAGACCTATGCCTTTCTACCTGCTCGTTCCGTTCCACTGATTCTCTCCTAACTCATATCTTATGATCAGATGTCTACAGTACACATCTACACTGTAGATCTACAACGTAGATCTACAGTGTAGACATCTATAGTGTAGATCTACAGTTCGCACTTTCTGTCGACTAAGTAGACTTTCGTACGTGATATCTTTGAACGGCGAAGCTGACAACCGAATACATCTAAATCGGGACGTTATCGTGAGCTGCGCCATTGCTATCGCAGACGCCGAGGGAATCGACGCGATAACGATCCGACGACTCGCACAAGAACTCAACGTCACGGCAATGGCACCTTACAGACACTTTCGCGATAAGGAAGACTTACTCAACGGTATTGCAGAAAAATTATTGGCTGGCGTAAACCTTCCCAAGACTACTTGTCTCACATGGGATCAAGAACTCGCTCTAGTGTTTAGTCAATTGGTAGCTGCACTACGCCTACATCCAAGCGTGGCTGAGCTAGTTCTCACACGCATTCTGCTCTCGGCACCGGGCCTTACTCTAGCGGAACTTGTATTTAAACTGTTGACAGATGCCGGTTTTGAGTCGGAGCAAGTTGGACAAATTGGAAATTACGCTCTCAGTTCTCTTGTTGCTATTGTAACTACTCAACCAGGCGCTGTGACTAACCCGGACCCCGAGATTCGAGATGCCCTCCTGCGGGAAAAGAGGATCTTGCTTGCATCCCTTTCGCCTCGGAACTATCCACACGTAGTTGCTGCTGCAGATACTCTTGTGTCCTGTACCGACGACGACTCCTACTACGCCTTAGGTGTCAAACTAGTTATTGAGGGAATAAAGGGACTAAAGAGCGATCTCTCTGACCAAACTGACTCTAATTTGTAGCTGCCTGACCTTATCCCAGGCATGAACTTGACGTGACGCGAGCACCTCGCGGCGTCCAAATCTCGACGATCCGTTCTATTCGTCAGGAGTTCAAGTTCATCGGTGACCAGATTTAGCGTAACCGGGCTGACCTTTGAAGGACATATGCCTGTTTGTGGTCTAGGCCGATCTGGTAAGCACCCAGCTTCTTAGAGAAAAATAAGAAGCCATCTTAGAAAAAATAAGATACTTGATCCGAGCATCAACTTGTTCTTTCCCTTAACATCGGGGAGTACTTCTTTGAGAGAAGACTCTATAGCCGATATTCCGTTAGGAGATTAGAAATGAAGACCAAACGAAGAGTTGTCGTTGCCGCGTCATTGATAGGAGCAGTGGTTGCCTCATCGTTGTCGATTACCAGCGTAGCATTTGCCGACCAGGGTAACCACAGCGCGACGGGATCCGCACAACAGAGCAACGTCAAGGCAGAGGCAACAATGACTGAACGGTTGTTCCCCAGCGGTGTCACGAACGTCGTGCTATGCTCAGGAAGCCCATCGCGCTCTGGAACAGTGCAGCTTGGCCAAGCTCTAGCGACGAAACTGTCAGGAGCCCTTTTATTGACTATGAACTCTCAACACATTGGATCGGCAACGATGAAGGCGCTCACAGACTTGCAGATTCCCCAAGTAGCTCCAACCGGTACAGTTCAGCCTTTCCAGCCATCACCAGGAAAACCTATGATTTATTTGCTTGGAGGAACCAATTCAATCGGTGCCAGTGTGGAAAGTCGACTAATTGAAATGGGCTATCAAGTGAAGAGGATAGGAGGATCATTAGATGCTATACGCTCGACGGTGTTGAATATGGTAGCTCCCGCCTTGCCCGATGCGACAAATGCACAGTCCTTTCCGACTTCGTGGAATGAATATGAAGGAGCAAGCAACCACGAGTCCTTTTTCCCTGCATCAAAGGGTTCGCCTGGGTGGGTTAAAAAGGGGGTCTCTTGGAGTTTTGCGGAGCAGGCAGCCGTTCCGCTTAATTCGACGTTTCCAGACCTTGCTAACTTGGGTTTACGAAACGCGCCTGTCAAGTTGACTCAATACTTGGGAAACGCGGTAGGAGTAACAGCTGTGAATGGCATCATATATGCCGAGAGCGATGACTACCATCTTTACGCTCTAAATGCTAAGAGCGGTGCACTTCTGTGGCAAGTGGGACCTTTGAACAACAGTCTTATGGGTAATCCAATTGTTTCAGGAAATATTGTGTATGTCACGACAGGGGATACGGGTTTCTCCTTTTCACAGGTTTTGAAGTTCGAACAGTCTGGCGGTACGTCACCATTGGTGAGGGGATTGCTCTACTCCTCGATCTATGCATTCAACGCAACTACTGGAAGAATGCTTTGGCGGCAGGACTTTAAAGGAAACGCGATGCCAACGCCGATAATTTATGACAACACAGTTTATGAACCAACCGGCGGTGGTAATTTGTGGGCGTTGAACGCTCAAACTGGCGCTTTGAAATGGAAAACTCCTCTTGGTGGGTTTGACTCGATGTCAAGTCCCAACATATACGTAAACCCTGTGACAAAACAAGCCTCCATCATCTTTGGGACCTCGGACGTAAATCACGTAGTAGCAGTTAATGCTTCTACCGGTGCAATAACATGGACTCAACCGACAGCGTTGAACATATTCAATACGGGTATGGGGGATAACTCACCTGCTGTGGATCAAGCTAAGGGCATTGTGGTGCAAGACTCTGTGGTGAACTTCGATCATGCAACTAAGACCACGAATCTGGCTGTATACGCTATGGATGCTAATACTGGAAAGGTACTTTGGAGTACGAACCTGGGAAGGAGTAGCGCTCCGCCAGCCTATAAAGGTGGTATGGCACTGATACAAAACGGCGTCGTCTACGTTGGCTCGCCGGTTACATCGAGACTGTACGCACTCAGTGAGTCTACTGGAAAGATACTTTGGAGTTTCCCGTTTATAAACTCTGGGCCGGCTGGCGCGGGCAGAGGTAATCCGGTGATGGCCTACGGAGTGTTGTGGATAGCTGCGGGTCCCACGATCTATGCCATTGATCCGAGCACCGGTAAACAACTGAGCAGCTATACGCCCGGCGGTCGATTCGGAATAGTAAGCCCAGTTATCGTTGGTGGAACGATGTATTTAGGAAACTCATACGACTGGGTACAAGCCATTCCTTTGACCACAATCTATCCAAATGTGAACATGTCTTCTTAGATGCACATTCATTGAGCTAGCCTTTTCTCTGAACACTTGGATAATGAGATTACCTAGCGATGCGCAGTGTTTGCTCAAGAGGTCTTTCATAGACGCGAAAGTGTGTGTGAAAGGCCTCTTGGAGTTGAGTCCATGCGTATTGAAAATGCGTCAACGCAACGCTCAATTTCTTGACCTGTTGAGCTTTCAGTTCAATTGTTCTGTGACTAGATCTGATAGATCCAAAGCAGTGTCTGCACTTCATGGCCGATCACCTGACTACTCCTTCGCTTAGAATTAGTTTCTACCTTCGAAGTATCGAGAGATTGCATAATGTTTAATTCGTGTTCAAGCGAGGTGGATAGTGCGAAGATCGAAGTGATATGTCCTGTTTGGGTCTAGCAAAGTGTTCATCTTCGATTTAAGAGGGGCAGATGTGTTGCAGATTCAACTCGAGGAAACCCCCATCTGTCTGGGACTGATGCGATAGTGTCAGTGTCATGTAACACAGGGTTAACTCCGCAAATTATGAACCCGCTCTATCTCTGGGTAAACTTTGGCGGTATTGGTGTACTCTAGATCGGGATGTGCCTAGCACTGGAGGTATGTTGAAGAGGTTTCGCCTGCGTGTATGGCTTGATGATCGACCAGGAGCCTTGGGGGCGGTCGCTTCCCGGATCGGCTCTGTAAAAGGGGATCTGGTGGGTATTGAAATTCTCGAAAGAGGTGGGGGTCGAGTCGTTGACGATCTAATTGTGGAGATTGACTCGGAGGCTTTGATTGACTTAATGGTTCGTGAAATCATGGAGGTCGACGGAGTTGATGTTGAGTATGTCAAACCGGCGGGTGAACTTGAAGGAGAAGGAGCTCTAATGTCCCTTCGTCTTGCTGCACAGTTAGCGTCGTATAGATCTTTAGATGAAAAAGCCAAAGCATTAACTGAGTTTTTGTACTTCAATATGAACGCCACTTGGGCTACAGTGGTTCATCTTGACAACTCTGAGGAGATTTTTGCACTTGGTAATTCTCCGAGAACAGAATGGGTTGTAGCTTTTGTCCTGGGATCTGCTTACGATGAAGGAGTTGGTTCTGACCAGCTCTTAAATGCTCCGAAGGATCTTGCCTGGGCATTCATCGATTCTGGACGGAGAGCGTTTGCAATTGGAAGAATGGACCATCCTTTTAGAGATAGCGAGCGCCAGCAGATCCTGTATCTAGCCAAAGTACTTGCTTCGCAGCTCAGAGTGGAAGAGATTGGACGATAGCTCTAACCAAAAGATATGGTTCTTTTTACACGATCATCCCAGAGCTTATGACGTTGCAGGTTTTGGGCATTAGAACCGCTAGGACTGAACGTTTCGCGAACAGTATTTGTGGCGGCAGCTTCTTCTAGAGTTGGCGATAACCCTAGAGAGTATGAAGCTGCTGCAAAGGCTCCAAAGGCTGTTGACTCGTTTAGAAGTGACCTTTGAATCTCTATTCTTGAAGTGTCGGCCTGGAGTTGGCAAAGAAGTGAAGACTGCGATACGCCTCCGTCTACACGAAGGGCAATGATCGGCTTCGAAAGATGTGGCGAGATTGCTCGGATGATATCTTCGACGCTATTTGCGATACCTTCAACTACGGAAAACACGATCTCCTCTTTTTTTGTGGACCGAGAGAGACCGAATAGGGCGGCCTGAGTCGGTGAGACAAGGTAAGGAGACCCGAGACCGTCGAAGGCTGCTATGAACACTGGGGCGGTGTTTCTCTTTATATCTCTAGCAATAAGATCGATCTCCTCGTAGCTCTTTATTAGTTCGACCTTGTCTTTAAGCCATATTAGAGCGGATCCTGCTGAAAAGGAAGCTCCCTCCAAGGCATAAGTTGCTGATTTGGCGTCTTTTGAGTAAGCAATTGTAGAGATGAGCCCTCGGGTCTTTGGAGTAATTCTTTTTTCGCCAGTGTTCACTACAATAAAGGCTCCTGTGCCGTAGGTGATCTTTCCCTGTCCAGTACCTGTACCAGATTGACCGATCAAAGAGGCCTGTTGATCGCCGAGCACTGCGGCAATAGGCACTCCGACAAGATCCGGTAGTGCTGAGGTGTCCACAAAAAGATCCTTAGGAAACGATGGAACTACCTCGGGCATAAAGATGGTGTCTGCATCAAAGATTCCAAGGAGGGTTGGAGAGAACCGAAGAGTTTCGGTGTTGAACATGAGTGTTCTCGAGGCATTTGTTGGATCAGTTACTATACGCCGTCCGTCTGTGAGTGCACAGCATATCAAGGTGTCGACAGTTGCAAAATATGTTCCATTAAGCGTTGACCTGTCGTATGCCATGATCTTTTTAACCTTCGGTCCTGAGAAATAAGGATCTATTGGTAGTCCATTTTCATGGAGTGATATCTCTTCGATTCCTTTGGCAATCAAGTTTGCACAGAGATCTTTGGTACTACGATCTTGCCATGAAAATAGCGGTACCTGTGCATGGCCGCGTGCATCTAGTAGAGTGAAGGACTCTCGTTGGTTGGTAATGGCAAGTGCTAATGGCAAAGTCTTCAGATGTCTCAACGTGTCTTTTATACAGTCGAAAAGATTCTTAATGAGCAGCTGTGGATCCTGACATAGCGTTCCATGGGAGTCATAGAAGAAGTTCATCTCTTTTTGGGAGATGAACAACTGTTTACCGTCTGAGTCAAATGCAACGGTGCGCACGCTGGAAGTGCCTGCATCGAGAGCAAGTATGTAGTCCATCTCTTCAAACTAGTAGGGTTGATTCTCCGGTAACTAGGGAACGTTGATCCAAAAAGTTGAGATAGACGCAGTTTTTGGTGTTTGAACTGGGAACAGCGCGTGGTTATGATCCACTAGCTTGTTTACATGCTAAACGGTAAAACGGTTATATTGCGATCAATTGAACCTGATGACTATGGCCGACTTTGGGAGTTTGCAAACGACTTCGAGGTAGAGTTGATGGGGGGCGGAGATCCACCTCGACCAAAGTCGGTGGCTGAGGTGACGTCGTTTTTCGAAAGGCTGAGCGACGATAGATCAACTTTCAACTTTGCAATAGCCCGTGCTGCTGAAACTCGTACGATAATTGGGTTTTGTGGATTGTTCAATGTTTCGATGGTGTCGAGAACATGTGAGCTTGGTATAACCATCGGCGACAGGAACTTTTGGAACCAGCATATCGGTCGCGATGCAGTTGGGATGTTGTGCGAATATGGGTTCAAGGTTCAAAATCTTAGAAAGATTTCGCTCTCCGTCAATGCCAACAATGAACGAGCTATACGGAGCTACACAGCGGCTGGCTTTGTGCAGGAGGCTTGCCTTAAAGATCATGTCTGGCAAAACGGAAGTTATATCGACTTGGTGATCATGTCCCGCTTTAACTTAGAATGAGCTTTGTTTGAGCTTTACTTAGACCGCCGGCTTTGGAGAAAATCCTGCCAGGTTCGTTCAAGTCCCTCTGTGATCGAGGTTGTCGCTTTTAACCCGAGGCGGTCGGCCTTCTCTAAACTTATCTTTACTCCGGCCATCTCACCTTTTTGCGGAGGGATATGAGGCGGTTCGAGTTTTTCACCAACTACCATTGAGACCTTGTTCACGATCTCGATAACTGAGAAAGACTCACCGGATCCAAAAGATACAGTCCCGGTCTCTTGAGCTTCAGCCAATTTGATGAAGGCCGAAACTACGTCGTCTATGTATACATAGTCTCGGTATTGGTTGCCTTCACCGTAGATTCTGAACTCACCCTCACCTACGGCGTATCGGAGGAGTCGGGGAATGATTGAATCTTTGTTCCACATTGTTGGACCGTAGACGTTGGTGAGTCGGATATTGGCGGTTGCGATGTCGTAAGAATGGTGGTATCCGGACGCTAGCATCTCGCCCGCCGCTTTTGTTGCTCCATATGGTGTGAGTGGATTGAGGCCGAGCGTTTCAGTGATGGCACTTTCGGTGTGGTTGCCTACTACTGCGTTGGAAGAGGCGCTAACAACTGACGGTACCTCCCGCCTCCTTGCATACTCAAGAACTTGAAAAGTTCCAGCAACGTTTGAGTAAAAAGCGTCCACGGGGTCTGTTATTGACTTTAGTACCGAGGTTCGAGCAGCTAGATGCAGTATCGCGTCAAAGCCAATCTCAGGAACTTGACGCCAGGTTCCTTCATCCTCAACGTTTCCTCTTATGAACTCATCCGTTTGAACTTTAGGGGGATTTTGATCGATGATTACTACGTACGCGCCCGCGTCTTTAAGGTGCTTGGCTATTCGACCACCGATGAACCCTGACCCGCCTGTTACTATTACACGTCCTAGCATACGTCTTAGCTCCTTGGTGCTAGTGATCTGAACCTGACTGACCTACGGATCAAGGATAGGAGTATATGTCCTGGTAACATATCGGTAAATTGTTATGGTATCGTTAAGATTATCTGCGGACAGAACTCCTGTCGTACTTAGCATTAGATTGTAGTTGTATGGTTTCGGCGACTTGAGAGTTGTCGTCCTAAGTTTGATGGTGGTGGTGGTCGTTGGCCGTGATTCAAAGTGTTGGGAGCGTAAGCAAGTTTCTAAGCTCCCACCTTGGGAAGAAGCTGATGAAGTATGCTGCTGGCTCTGGAATCTCGGCGATAGTATCACAGATCGCGTTCATCCTTAGCTTTGGTGTGCTGCACATATATGGTTCAAGGGGTTCGTCGATACTGGCCACTTTGGTCGGAGCAGTGCCATCTTATTTCTTAAACCGTCACTGGGCCTGGCAGAAGCGAAGCAAGTCATCATTCAGCAAAGAGGTTATTCCTTACTTCATGCTGGCAGTTTTAGGACTTGTGCTTTCTACATGGAGTGCGGATTTTGCTAACAGTCATTCGGCGATTGTCGGTAGCTCTCATTTGTTTAAAGTACTTTTTGTTTCCGGTTCGTACTTTGGAGCCTTTGCTGTCTTATGGCTGGCCAAGTTTGCATTCTTGAACAAGTTCTTGTTCGGCTCATCTGATTCTACTGTGACACTTGCAGCTGATTAGGGTTTTACAAGCATTGGTTTGAAGGGTGAAACCAATGATTTCATCTGGCTAAAAGCGTGTACTTGTAGAGATTCTCGTTCACTTTGATGAATTTGCAGGTGGCACGTTATGCTATGTGGATACTTATCAGGTTATAAGTACTGAAGTTCATCCAACGCGCCGGGAAACCCCGTCTTTAGAGCGGGGAGGGATAGGCGCATATTAGCTCGGTCTCCTTTGGTTCTCTATGTATGTCTGTAATACATCCAGGCTTGCGCCTCCTGCTGATCCGACAAAATACGACGGTGACCAGAAGTGTGTTCCCCACAGATACTTCCTGACTTGTGCCGACCTCTGTTTGCGTAGCATCCTGGCCGACACGCCCTTGAGAGAATTAACAAGACGAGATAGCTGTAGGGTTGGTGGATACTCAACCAGGAGATGCACATGATCGTCCTCTCCGTTGAACTCGATTAGACGAACGCC
>JAJYGA010000037.1 GCA_021785255.1 Actinomycetes bacterium | reverse complement strand
GAGTTAAATACTGGGCTAACTGTTTGTCTTCGTCAGAAGGTGTATCGTGCTCGTGTGAGCCTGAACCACTTCATGGTGGTGTCAACGAGTCAACTATCGTGACTCAGGCCGTCGATTGTCGCGAGAACGAAGGTATCAAGAAGACTTGGACGCAAAGGGTTTTCAAATGTTGGTTGCAAGGTGAAAGGGTTGCCTAGATGGATTTAATGACCTGTTGTGTAATGAAGGGACAAGAGGAATAATGAGAGAGAATAGCCGTCTAGCGCCCGTGTGGTCTAAGTTGAGTGATCTCGATGTGATCAGTGGTAAAGGGGCGCTCGTTTATACAAGCTCTGGCGAGGAGTACTTGGATCTTACCTCAGGCATAGCGGTGACCTCTACGGGGCACTGTCACCCTAAAGTTGTGCAGGCTATCGCGACGCAGGCTCAACGATTCATCCATGCGCAAGTGAATGTATATACCCATGATCTGCTAGAGCCGTTGGCAGAAAAACTTTATGAGGTAACGCCTTCGAGTATAGAGTCATTTTTTTACTCCAACTCTGGTGCCGAAGCTACTGAAGGTGCTATAAAGCTTGCACGCCAATATACCAAAAGACCTAATGTAATTGTCTTTCAAGGATCCTTTCATGGACGAACATCTCAAGCAATGGCAATGACGACCTCCAGGACGAGTTATCGGGCTGGTCATATGCCATTACCTGCAGGTGTCTTTGTCTCCCTTACACCTGGATATCTAGAAGGAGAAGCTGTATTAGATGGTGATCCAAGGGTTCAAAAAGCCCTTGACTATCTTGACTATCTCCTTTTAGCACAAAGTGCTCCATCAGAGACGGCGGCCTTCATAGTCGAGCCGGTTCTCGGTGAAGGTGGTTACCTGCCTTTACCAAAAACTTTCCTTGAAGGAGTTGCCAAAAGAGCAAAGGAGCACGGAATCCTCTTCGTGGTTGATGAGGTGCAGACAGGTTTTGGCCGTACTGGCAAGATGTTTGCAGTCGAGTACTACGACGTAGAGCCAGATATCTTGGTCATGGCCAAAGGGCTTGCGTCAGGGTTTCCTATGTCTGCCATTGGCGCGCGCAAAGACATCATGGATCGGTGGCCGGTTGGAAGTCATGGCGGAACTTATGGCGGAAATCCGATTGGCTGCGCCGCTGCGCTTGCAACAATCGATATCTTAACTGAGAAAGGCTTTTTGGAGAACGTGCGAGATCGAGCCCTTCAACTTAGAAGTGGCCTTGAGGAGATCGCTGCAGAGGACGGAGCGATTGGCAATGTGCGCGGACTTGGACTTATGGTCGGTGTAACGTTGGTCAACTCTTTGAAAAAACCAGACGCAGAAAGAGTATCTAAAATAATTGCTCATGCACGAGACGAGTCAAAGGTTCTGATCATGAACGCCGGTACGTGGGGAAATGTGATTCGTTGGATGCCGCCTTTGGTGGTGGAGGAAGCGCAGATCAAGAGAGGCCTCGATGCTTTCAGGTTGGCTCTTAAAAATACATAAATCACTTTGACGAGTTCTTGCTAAGTTGAATAAGTGCTCTGGCGATTTCTGCCAGTGCACTTATTCAACAATACAAGTCATTGATGAGTTCGCTGGGTGCTCACTCCCCGATGTAAGACATCACATGCTTGATTCTTGTATAATCCTCAAAACCATACATAGATAGATCTTTACCGTATCCAGAGTGCTTGAATCCGCCATGAGGCATTTCAGCGACGATGGGAATATGTGTGTTAATCCAAACTGCTCCGAAGTTCAAACCTTTGGACATGCGCATAGCTGTGGCATGGTCCTTTGTCCATACCGAAGAGGCAAGTCCATACTCGACATCGTTGGCCATTTGGAGAGCTTCTTGTTCAGTCTCAAATCGTTGTACTGTGATGACCGGACCAAAGACCTCGTTTCGAACTATTTCATCACTTTGTTTGAGATCGACTACTACAGTCGGAGCAAAGAAGAATCCATGTTCGGAGATTCGAGTTCCGCCGACAACTACGCGTGCATGTTCGGGGAGGCGTTCGATCAAGCCTTCGACGCGTGCAAGCTGGTTTGGATTGTTGAGGGGACCGAATAATGCTTCTTCGTTGGATGGCGGTCCCGTCACTGTGTTTTTTGCGAACTCGCCCATGAGCTCTACGAAACGGTCATGAACGCCTGACTGTACCAGCACTCGGCTAGCAGCAGTACAGTCTTGTCCGGCATTGAAGTAACCAGCTACGCCTATTCCTTCAACAGCTTTTTCAAGATCTGCGTCATTGAAAACCACGACTGGAGCATTACCTCCTAGTTCAAGATGCACTTTCTTGAGATCTTTAGCAGCGTTGGTTGCAACTTCGATTCCAGCTCGAACAGAACCTGTAATGGAGACCATCTGGGGCGTCTTGTGGGCGACAAGGAGTCGACCCGTGTCGCGATCTCCACAGACCACGTTTATGGTTCCCTCTGGAATAAACTCCGACATTATTTCTGCCATAAGCAAAGTGGATGCCGGCGTGGTGTCAGAAGGTTTTATTACCAGGGTGTTTCCAGCAGCCAATGCTGGTGCGAACTTCCATACTGCCATCATCATTGGATAGTTCCACGGAGTTACCGCGGCACAAACTCCGATCGGCTCCCGTCTGATCATCGAGGTGTGATCCGTCATGTATTCAGCAACTGATTTTCCCTCCAAGTGCCTGGCTGCGGAGGCGAAGAATCTTATCTGATCGATCATAGGTGGTATCTCTTCAGACATGGTGAGTCCAACTGGCTTACCGGTATTTTCACACTCCACAGCCACTAACTGCTCAGCTCTCGCCTCAAGAGCATCAGCGATCTTTAAAAGAGCGAGGGACCTAGCTGACGGTGTCATGTTGCTCCACGTCTCAAAAGCCTCAGAGGCTGCGCCGAACGCAAGGTCTATATCTTCCTCTCGGGAATTTGGTGATGTTGCATAGACCTCACCGGTAGACGGGTTGACGATGCTTAGAAACTCCTTGGTCTTGGCGGTGACCTTCTTACCGCCTATAAAGTTTTGAAACTCTGTCTTAGACATCTATTACGTGCCTCCCACTAGTCATCTAGCATCGATGGTAGCTCATATTCTGGCGCGTAAACACCTTTTTCTGAAGTGTTGGATGTTATTGGTTTATACAAATACAAGGTTTGAATTATGGAAAACGTTCCATTTGCGAAGGAATTAGCGCTTGGCTGGGGATCTCGTCGTAATTAGCAGAGATTATTTGATCAAATGGGAGCGCAAACCCCGTCTGTAAGGGCGGGGTCGAGCGACCTCTGTAACACCGTCGAGGCAAAATAGCACTATGAGCATTCGCGAGCGCCTCTATCCACGAGAA
>JAJYGA010000072.1 GCA_021785255.1 Actinomycetes bacterium | reverse complement strand
ACTGACAGAGAAAACCTGGTAACGACTCAGGATCACACCTATGAGATCTCTGGAGATTACAGCGGTGGCCTGCTCCCGAGTCCACCTTTTCTACGAAAAGACCGTACAAAAGAGATGTCTGGGAAGATCCAGCCACAGTCGAAAGACACACGCCGAGAGTCAAGCTCCCTAATTGATCCGAGTACAGCAGCGCTCTCGGTATCACTAAAGGCTTCTCTCCAATCAGGTCGTCTCGCGCTTTCTTTGCAACACACTATTACTGCTTTTGCCTTCTAGATCTGTGGTATTGGTATCGAATCTAAGACTTGAATGGCCACTCTCTTTTCCAAAACGCTCGTCAGTCAATGCGTGCGATAGTGCCGCACTGGCGAACTACGTCAAGTTCATTCACTAGATGCCTCAAGATGCCAGCAGCAGGTGCTTCAACATCAGCGGCGACCTTGTCTAGCTGGACTTCAGCAATAAGCTCTCCTGGTTTGACATACTCGTCATCATCGACAAACCAAGTCGTAAGTACCCCTTCAGCACCTGGATTGTTCTTCGACAACTCTGGAAAGTGGACTTCGACACTCAATGTGTGATCTGTCTGATAGCCGCAAGGATTCGATCTCTTGTGGGCAAAGCAGCGTACTCTAGAGTTCTCGCATACGGTATAGGTGTATCAGGCATTGTCACGCGGATCAACGGTGCTTTCAGGAGAGTTGGGTCGGTTTCTCCAACAATTGCTGCTATTTCGCCAGAGAGTCCAAAGGACCGGTAGTCCTCGTCTACGACCAGAAGCCTCCCGGTTCTAGCCACAGACTCCAAAATTGCGGTTCGATCAAGTGGCACCAAACTACGAAGGTCGATCACTTCGCAATCAATCCCATCTTTTGCAACCTCCTCTGCCGCGTCAAGGGCGTGATGGACCGAGAGCGAAAGTGTGACTATCGTTACATCGTTGCCGGGTCGCGCTATTGAAGCTTTTCCTATAGGAGTCTCATACTCTTCTTCTGGAACGGGGCCTAGTGAACGAGGATTTTTTGCCATCCACGGAAGCCCCATTACCCCCTTGTGAAACATGAATATTACGGGATTGTCGTCCCTAATCGACGAAATCATTAGGCCCTTTGCGTCCGTTGGATTGCTAGGTACAACGACTTTAAGGCCGGGAAGGTGCGCGAATGTACCCCAGAGACATTGAGAGTGTTGGGCGCCGTCGGAGTAACCACCTCCGACAGCGGTCAAAAGCACCAGAGGTACTTTAACGTTGCCTCCTGATTCGTAATGAATCTTGCCCATGTGGTTGTAGATCTGGTCCATACAGACTCCAAAGAAGTCAACGAACATCAGTTCAACGATCGGTCTCATTCCTTCGACGGCCGCTCCTGTAGCGAGTCCCATGAACGCCGTCTCCGAAATGGGTGTGTCAAGCACTCGATCAGGTCCGAACCTTTCGAGGAGCCCGGTTGATGAGCTAAAGATTCCACCATAGGATCCTACGTCTTCTCCCATCATGAAGACAGAAGGATCGCGCTCCATTTCTTGAGCGATTCCTTCGACCATTGCTTTTGCGGTCGTGAGTTTTCTCGTCGCTATTGGCGAGACTACTTTGTTGGTTAGTGTCATGGTTTCTCCTTATGCGAAGACGTACTGCGAGACATTATCAGCGGATGGCATTGGACTCGCCTTAGCAAAGTCAAAGGCTCTTTCGACGCGTCCTTTGGCGTCGGATGCGATTTTTCCAATGAGTTCAGCGTCCAGGATCCCCTCTTGCGTAAGTTGAGCAGCATATAAGGGGATGGGGTCCCGCCCATTTAGGCCCTCGAGGTCGTCGCGATATGCCTGGGCATCTCCCTCAAAGTGTCCTAAGAGCCGAACTGTGTGGACTTCAATGAGCGATGGACCACCGCCAGAACGTGCGCGTTCTATAGCCACCTTTGCCTGAGCCCAAACCTCTTCGACTGAGTTGTCTTCAACACGAGTTCCAGGAATCCCATAACCTAATGCACGCTGGGCGTTTGAACTGATAGCGGTTGAGCTATGCCTCGGTACTGAAATTGCCCAATCGTTGTCTTCAACAACAAAGACAATTGGAAGTTTCCAAAGGCTGGCTAGGTTCAACGACTCATGGAAAGCACCTTGATTCGCAGCTCCCTCTCCGGTTACTGCTACCGCTACAGCCTTTTTGTTCTGTCGTTGGAAAGCAAAGGCCTGTCCTAGAGCCGGCGGGAACCCTTCGGCGATAATTCCAGAGCAGGAGAAGTGAGTAGCGGGATCAAAGATGTGCATATGACCACCGCGCCCGCGCCCGAAACCAGTTTCACGTCCGAATATCTCCGCAGCGAGCTTATTGAGATCAACACCGTGTGCGATAGCTAAATGGTGCGGTCTATGCGTTGCGGTGATCGCATCGTCGCTGGTTAGGTGGGCACAGATCCCTGCAGCAACAGGCTCCTGGCCTGCAGATAGGTGCATCTCTCCGGGAATAAGGCCAGCACCGATATCCCAGTTGGGCGTTTTGTCGGCGTGGTAGTCTCGTAATATGGCTTCTTCGAAGGTGCGGCTGAGCACCATTATTTGGTAAAGGCCGAGCTTTGTCTGTTTATCCATTGCATACCCCCGAAGCAACTGGAGGAGTTTGGTAGCTCCATAGAATGTTACCGGAATGTTACCAAAGCGACTGGGCCAAAGTCAAGCGGGATTGTCAAGGCAATTTTTCCAGAGATCTATCTCTTTGGTGTCTAACTTACAAGGGCACCCGTAATAGCGAAGGTTGGAGGCCGGTTCAACTTTAGATTTAGCGAAACGGCCTGTAAGCGACAACGTAGACCACTGGTTCGGACATGCGTCCGAAGGTCAGACGGACTCAGACCCACGGGTCTCTCAGATGAGTGTACTTGCCGACTCACCATTGACGTTATCCTCCCCAAAAAGCCTCCTTATCGAGCCGTACATTTACGAAGACAATCCAGTAGTTCCAACAACGCAGCGAATCTTCTTCTCAGCAAAAAATAGGAGGTTTCGTCGCGCAGCCTCCGCGTTGGTAAAGTCAACGACCACGTCTACACCAAGCATTGGGAGTACGCTAACATCTCCCACAACCTCAATGCCAGTAGCCTTCACTCCTGTAACTTGATAAAAATCGATCCCAGCCATCTTGGGGTCGACAGCAGCAACCAGCGTCATTCCACTTTGTTCGATCACTGTACGACATACCGTTGAACCCATGGCACCCCCGGCGCCAACTACCGCTACTTTCACACACCTAATCTAGTAAACAAATAGAGTTGCTATCGCAACTGACAGAGAAAACCTGGTAACGACTCAGGATCACACCTATGAGATCTCTGGAGATTACCTACTCCACATAGCAGATCTTAAGAT
>JAJYGA010000051.1 GCA_021785255.1 Actinomycetes bacterium | reverse complement strand
TCTGTGTTCTCAAAGATGAAGGGCTGGCCGAAGCCACGGTTCGTCAGGTGCGATCCGTCCTGGGTCGCACCTGACGTTCGGCTCGAAAGTGGAGTGGCGGCCTACTCTCAATCCGATTGCAAACTCAGAGCTGCCGAGTTGGTCGATTGACTCTCACGTGCTGGTGCGAGTACCTTCACTCAATGAAGTGAAATAGCTACTGAGCGCAGCTTAGAGCTTCGATCCGCACGTCGCCTGCGTTCTTCACCTCATCGTTGCCACGGGAATGCACCGAGGAGAGGCCTGTTCGATTCGCCCGAGCGATTGTGATCTCATACTCGGTAGCATCATTCGCATATATGAATCGATCGTGGGTGCTAAAGATTCTGTTCTCGTGAAAGGACCAAAGACACGAGCGAGCATTCAAACGTTGCGATCGACGCGAAGAGTCGTAAAGAACTTATGGGGTTACGCCAGGTTCGAGAGGCTCGCTGAAAAAGCTGGCGTTGTCCTATATCCCGATGCCTTCGTGTTTTCGTTTGAACCAGGGGGAAAGCGCCGCCACATCCGGACTCCATCTCACACGCTTTCACGTGGGTGAGAACGCTGACAGGCGTTGGAGTCGACATTCAGCTGCACTCGTTGGTTCACGTTCAGGCAAGTGTGTTTGATGCCGTGATCTCTCAGAGAGACAGAGGCAGTTGCGACACCGGTGGACGAATTCGGTCATGGCTCGCCACTACACCGAATTGGTGCCAGAGGAAGATAGACGAGCGGCCAAACACATTGATCGACTCATCACTGGTAACGCCGAGCCGCTGGTTCCGCCAATGACTGTGTCGTCTCATTCTCTGACCCGCTACTACCGACTAAGAATACAGACCGACCATCAATTGTACAAGGAGAGTTCTACCGTTCATAGGCGGAACGCCTTCAGTATTCGCCTAAAACCTAAATATCCTGTTCACCCAGAGTGTTACAACTTACTCTGCTACTTCAAGATTGGGAGCTCCCTATCGATATAGTTCACGCTTCGAGGGGAAAGTGTTACAACTTACTCTGCTACTTCAAGATTGGGAGTACACCATTCCCGGGCCAGATCAACTTCAAGCAACGGAACCTGTCTTAATTGAGTGCCGGTACTGGTAGCCCGAATGACGGAATTAAAAACGAATAACCGACCGTTTCGACCAGCTTCCCAGATGCATCATAACAACTCTCCGGTGGAAGTGCCAGTGACCCCTCATTGAATACTGACGACTGAATTGTGTACTTACCAAGATTACCGGGTAATGTGATGGCCAACGACTTGTAATAAGTCTGCGTGCCTCCTGCAACTTCGTTGAGATACTGACATCCTGGCTCATACGTAATTTCGCTGTAGGCGGCTTGCACGCCCTTCTTGATAATTATCACTGAAGGAACGGTAAGGATATTTCCACTCGGGCCCATGGCACGCTGTCGAACCGCAGGAATCGACTCTCCAGTTGCAGTGACTCCATCGATCGTTGGCCACCCCTGTAGGCTGCATGGAGACGAGGAAGTATCTGAGACCGTTAGATAGGCATGCACCTGATTAACCAGGTACCCTTCACCGGTAATGTTAACCGATACCTGACCGGGAGTGCATAGAGGTGCGGTAGCAGGTAGCACTGGGGGCTTGGGTTTAGGCGGGACATATGTCGAATAGAAGGCGAACTCCTTGGAGCTGCCTTTGGTATTCGATCCAGAGATATTGATGACCCATTTACTCTCCGGCAGTGAGAATACATGTAGCTTTTCGTTGGAAGACAGATCCTTGGAGGGAAGGTAGAAAGAGAATGAAGGCTGTGGCTGTCTGCACTCCCAGGCTATAGCTCCTAATCGTTGATGTGGTAGGGAGATATGGAACTTGATCGCTGGTGCCGCCGGTACCCATCCAGTAGTGTTGCAGGTACCCCGAATGATGAGAAAACGCTTATCCAGAACTGACTTAGCTATTCGGACCGATGATACCCCATGTCCCTTTACCTTGATTTCCGAACTCTTCGCTGTTGAGCTGCACGAAGCCAACACTATTGCGGTCAGAACTATGGAGATGAGTGCCTTGGGGAGCCTTGTCTTTTTCATATCCTTTCAACCCACTCCTTTATAGGACCACCGAGTCCGATCCTGCTTGTGTACTAGTTTTAAACACAACGTTAGACTCTATTAGCACAGGCAACCTTGCAATGTGGCTAACTTTAGTCCGCCATCCCACCACCGAAAGAACAACAGTCAAATAAGCTGGTGACACTCCACTGGTTGAACATCCGAGTTCAGCTGTGTATGCGTCTGTAGGCAGGACACGAACCGAAGAGACAAGGTCGATGGCCTTAATTAAAGATGGACTGAGCATTTCCATTCTGAGGATTCACTTTACATTCCCATCGTTCTGATAAGACGGACCCAAATCACTCTAGGAGTCTGTCTCTTGGAGAGGAGTCCGTAAAAAGTGATTCTAACCAAGAACTAAACAATATTCCAGAGTGATACGCCCAGGGTTTATTGGAGACTCAGCTACCTGTGAGCCAACTGACTCTCAAGGTCTAACTTGAAGTAGCAGCCAGAGTTCTGCGCTCTATATCTACGGAGTTATTTCTGTAATATTGCTTCAGGGATTAGGTCAATAAACGCTTGGGCTCATCACAGTGAGGACACTGTCCACCATTTCCAACTTTGGTGCAAAACCTTCAACGTTCATAGTGGTACTGATCTCTTAGGGAGTACTGTTCGCATTCAGGACATTCAAATTGGCTTCGAAAGAGATCCACAAGTAACTAAAGGGTTCGTATCGACACCTCATTCTAGGGTGCTCCTTAGATGGCTTACCGATTCGGCTATCTCATGATCGCACAGGGGAAAGATTCCCTACAGCCTCTAAGGTGAACTTGTGGACAGTTCTTTGCATCTCTTGATTGCTCGTAACCCTGATCCTGACTCCACTTTAGAGTATCTGATCATGGTTCCGATAGAAGGCGGAATCGTACTCAAGTCCTCTGACACTTGGCCTCGCACGAAGGCGCTCTATTGTCATCAGGTACCCATTGCTGCATGGCCGGAATGCCCTGATATCGTGGAAGATTTGAACGTTGTGTCGTGTGTTCGTCGAGGTGCTTCCATTGACATCGTGGTAAACCGGCATCGGGAGAACCGTTCTCAGATTGTCTTTACCGTGGCTCGTGGCAGGAATGTTATTTTCTGGCAGTCACCAAGAACGTTAAGACAAGCACGTCCAAAAGGCGTGCTTCCAAGGGCTAAAGCAAGTGGACTAGATAACTTAGCGATAACTATTGATACTCGAGAACACTATCCGTATGGATTTAAAAGCCGACCAGTTGTGACAACAAAGAGAGCACTTCCTTGTGGAGATTATGGGCTATATGTAGATGAGAAACTATTTGCTTCTGTGGAGCGAAAAACGTTGGACGATCTCATCGCAAGTCTTACAAGCGGCAAGTTGCGATACGCTCTTGGCCAGCTCGCAAGTCTTCCTCGGGCGGCAGTAGTTGTGGAAGCACGCTACTCGGCAATTCTACAAACTACGTATGTCCGACCAGCTGTTGTCCTTGATGGTATAGCTGACTGCTATTTGCGCTGGCCAGAGGTGCCGATCGTTTTTTGTGAGAACCGAAAACTAGCTGAAGAATGGACGTATCGTTATCTCGCTGGTGCGTATCAACTTGTAAGGAGTGTAGGGGACTTAGCGACAAATAATAATACTGAGGGTGAAGTGGATGCCGGCAGCATTAGACGATGGGCCAAAGAGCAAGGTTTGGAAGTGTCAGACAAAGGTCCTCTATCTAAAGCGATTCAAAAAAGGTATCTACTTGCGCACGGAAAAGGTATTGCGGAGTAGGAGAGTATCGAAGGATACGCCCAAAAGATTTCGATTGCTTTGTCAAGAAACTGTAGGCCTAATAAGTTTGTTGGGAAAGTGAATCAAAGACTTCCCTATGGGATCTCGTAAGCGCATTCACCAACGCTACGCTTGTCTCTTTGGAGAAATTACTACTGTGGAACCACTGTTACTAGCGTACCGATGTGGACTTGTGGGTAGACGATGGCTGCGCTATTGACGGGAAGCTCGACACATCCAAGGCTCTGTGGAAATCCATACTGTGAGCGGACGAAACCATGGACAGCTTCACTACCTAAGAAGTAGTTTATCCAATGGACAAGGTCATGATACGTTGTTCCATTTGGGTTGGTGCCACTCATGTAGTCTTGAACGAACCGTAGATAAATCGGATAGGTTCCGTTGGTTGTGTTTAGCCCTGGTATCCCTGTGTTTGTTAGACCAGAGAAGACGACTGACCCGTTCTCATAGAGATACAACATCTCGGGACGTCGCTTTTCTATCTCGATCCACGAGTATCTATGAGGATCAACCTTGTTGCTGATTACGTCTTGCAAAAGTGTGGGCCAGAGAAGAGGATTTTGTAGTCCCGTCGTGTCTAGGTGGTTGAACTGTTCGAAAGACATAACAGCACCACGAGTGATTACGTTGTAAGTGCCGCTTTGCCACAGCGATGTGAAATTGGAAGGCATTGACCACTTCCAGTTAAAAAGACCATTTGGTGCTGCAAGAATTGACGAGGACAAAGCGGCCATGGTTGGACTAGATGTTGTTGTCCCTGCTGCACCCTGGTAGCTGAGGGGCAAATAGTTGAGCTTTGCTAAGAACTGTTGCAACCTTGTTATCGACGGTGCTGCTCCTTGGAGAGTCAGTGACGCTGAAGCTGGGGAAACGCTTCCGCTCGGCTGGGCTATCGATATAGCCGCGGGAAATTTTAGAGAGAACTGTTCAGATGGCCAGAAATCCGCTTGAGAAGGCGTATAGGTAAGGGTGTAGGGAGTGGTTTTTGTCCACTTGCCTTGAGGGATTAAAGCCCCGTTGATTGCGGGCGTAATTGTCGGAACCCTACTCCCGAATACCTGTGAGATGGGTTTTGAAAGTGTAATTGTTAGCGTCGATGAGGGCGTAAGGCTGCTTGGTGAAGGAGAGATTACAGCTACCGGCGAATTGGAAGAACTTCTAAAATAGGTTAGCTGCGTTGGGGTTGGAAGAGCTTCCCAGGGTTCCGGGGAAGCAGCTACCGTCAATGTTCCTGCTAGTGATTGCCCAATGGTGCTGAGTAAAGGAACTTCTGTAGATCGAGTAGCTAGGTTTACTATATGCGTGCCGTTAGGTCCCACAATTGATGCGAGCGTCACGGGACTTGAGAAATAAGCAAGAAGTGGTCTCTTGGAAGAGTCAAAGGCCACTGAGTTAAGTAGCTTTGCCTGTGGCGTAATGACACTGTCACTTATGGTTTTTGTCCTGCCGACCAGCCAACCAATCCAAGATGGCCTTTCAACTGTTATGGTGACATGAGCAGAAGCACCTTCTGGGAGTTTTTGGGTAGGTGTTATCTTTCCGTTGGTTATGGTGTACTTGATCGCCTTGCCATCTACGGTAACGCTAGATTGAGTTACTTTTTGGGATATGCCACTCAAACTGAACTGTGCAAGAGCAGTTGAAGGTTTGCTAAAGGAAGCTTTTGGCCAGTAAACTGCAAGAAAGACCCCCGCTCCTGCGGCTGCTACTCCCAGGGCTGCGCCAAAGCCAATCGATACGCTTCTCAAGAGCGTATGCTTTGAATTACTATGAGCTACTTTGGTCTTCCGATGGAGTTTCACGCAATCCTCACTTAGTGAACTATCGGTTATTTGAGCCAATCTCTAAAGAGTAACAAACTTGCACTTATCAAATTATTATCTTACCGCGTATCTTGTACCTTGGCTTATAACGTCGATACCACAATACTTTCTTGTAAGTTTAACTAGTAAAGTTGCGTTCTGAACTTAGACGTCATAGGTTCCTTTCAGGTTGGAAGCTTGATGCCTTGCACAAGGATTTCTGTACCGGTTGAGTAGTTGTGGTTGTGCAAGTGCCTTTATACCTTAGTGTTTGCCACGAATAATCGACGATAGGTATACCTGATCCTGGCGAGTTGCCTGACATTGTTTGTGAGAGAAAGGGTTCGTTTTGACGAGTATTAAATAAAACTGGTTAGAGACCTTACGCGTTATGTTGTGTATGCCTTGACGAAGGATGCTTAATGTATCTAGTTCGTTGTGCCGACTTGCGACCTTCAGATGGTTCGAGCGCTGTGAGATGAAAATATCTGAGCAGTGCATACCCACGTCGAGAGAAAATATCGACGTGGGTAGCTAGTTCTATCTTCTAAACCAACCCCTTGATCCACCAGCGGAGGCGCTTGACCCACACTGACATCTCTCAGAAGCTGGAATATGTCCTATTACTTGCTCTACGTGTTGTCCACAACCGGACCACGTAGGCCTCTTACATTTGTTACAAGTTACTGCTCTACACATACCCCACAGGGTATATGGCCTAAAAGCAAAATCCGACTAAATATTCTATTGAAAGCATGTTAGGTTTTACTAAGTTTTGAATATGACCTTGTGTTTCCCTATCAATGCTTGAAATCCTTTTTGGGTAGATGCAAAAGTTCTGTCAAACAAAGCGTTTCAACTCCATGTAGGTTCGATCTACGTTTTGGATCAATTCACTTGAACGTTGACAGTGTTTGGAACTAACTCTACCCAGGTGCGTCCCGGAGTGAGAGGAATCTTTACTCCCGAGTTTGATGTATAGAACGTGGTTGGATCGGCGTAGCTAGGACGGCTCCAGTACCCTTTGTATTCTTTACCGTTGCGAAAGATCATGGCGGGACCGGTACCTACTGTGATCGAGTGAACTCCATAGACGTTGGTGCCTGTCTCCACGTATGGACCAGGAACTGTTTGTACCATCTGGACCACAACATTTGCAGCACTTTGCTGAGCTCCTCCGTTAGACATGTCTGGTTGGGTTCCATATGATCGCAGCCAGAGTTGTTTCTGTTGGTTCCAGGTCCAGTTGACATGGGCTGCGTAGGAGAAAGGTATATAGACGTTTGTAGCAGGAATGCCGCCTTGTGGCACCTGGGCTTGGAAGTTAAAGATTTTTGGAGGCGGAGTTGATGACGGATCTAGAGCGTAAAGAAGTTTTGTTGAGGTGTAAAGATTCTCCGGCGCTACGCGAGATTGAATTCGAAAGTAAGCATGAATATATCGGAAGAAGTCTGCATCAAAAAGATACGGCTTTTGGGAAACAGCGTATCTATCAGGGTTGATAGCTCCGGCAAAGGCGAGAATGGGCTTGCCCAGCGGCTCTATTACGTGCCAGTCCGTCCATCTAAGGGATCTTACTGGACCGATTGCAGACGCATTGTTACATTGAAAGACTGCGATATATCGTGTGATACCACCCTCGACCTGTACTTCGTACACAATATCTGCTTTATGAAGCCCACTTTGTGGTCTGGCGGCGGGATCGTTGCCCACCTTGACGGCGAGCGCAGGGCGTTGCGGTACTACACCATTTGGCGCTGGAAGGTCCGTCAAAGGACAAGTCGCAGAGGATTTGGTAACTGAGGTGGGAGCAGACGACTTAGTATTGGGTGTGCTTGATGTTGTCGATGCTGCCGAAGTAGTTGAATGTGACGTTAGATATACGTATCCAAAACTCCCAAGAACTAAAAGGGCTAAGATAGCCGCTACTACTGCGAGCTTGAGGCGACTAGAGCTACTTCCCTTAGGGTTGTTCGTTGAACGAGCGTGACTACCTGGCACGCGACCTCCCTTGCTAGACGTTGGTGATAAAACTCAACGATGTTATTTGCAGATAATAGCCGTTTTATCGGTACAGTTCCGTTAGAACTTAGTTATGGACCCAGCAGATCAAGTTACGTTATTGTTTGATATTTTGCCTCAATTAGTGATAGCGTTCTTGTTGCGAAGTTTGTATTGATTTTAGTTTTTCGTGAACGGTACTGACGTGGGAGTATGTAAGGTGAGGTTCACAAGAATAGTTTTCGGCAGTTTTCGGAGTGGAGGGAACGCTAGATGGTAGCCAAGACTAGGTCAACTACTAAGGACGCAACAAGAAGGTATCATCCTATTCAAATACTCAGTCCGGAAGGGGAGTTACTTGGACCGTCGCCAACTATAAAGGACGAAGAGTTGGTCAAAATGCTCAAGTTTATGATTGTGGGCAGAACCTTTGACCAACGGGCACTGTCACTTCAACGACAGGGTCGAATAGGAACCTATGCACCTATCTCTGGACAAGAGGCCGTTCAAGTCGTGAGTGCTATGTGTCTAAATGATGACGAGTGGATGTTCCCAACCTACAGAGACTATGCCGCTATGTACGTACACGGCATGCCAATGCGGGACTTATTCCTGTTTCCTATGGGTCATCCCCAAGGTGGCAGGGCGCCAGAAGATGTCAACATATATGCCATATCGATATCTATTGCAACTCACCTTCCTCATGCTGTAGGGGCGGCTTGGGCTTCAAAGATAAAGGGTGAGCAAAAGGCGTTTATTACTTATCACGGGGATGGGGCTACCTCTGAAGGAGACTTTCATGAAGCTATGAACTTTGCTGGAGTTTTTCAGGTCCCTCTTGTGACCATCTGTGAGAACAACGGCTGGGCGATTAGTCTTCCTAGAGAACGTCAGACTCACTCTGAGACAATTGCTCAAAAAGGAGAAGCTTATGGGATTAACTCCCAGATGGTTGACGGCAACGATGTGTTGGCGCTTTACCAAGTGGTTTCAGAGAGCTTAGAAAGAGCCCGCACTGGCCAAGGTCCTACTTTTATTGAAGCCGTGACGTATCGCCTTGGACCTCATACTACAGCCGACGATCCGGGAAGATATAGAAGTCAAGAAGAGCTTGATGAGATGAAGCAAAAAGATCCACTCGTGAGGACGACAAAATACCTTAGAGGATTGGGCCTTCTGAGCGACGCGGAAGAGGCGGAGATGTGGGAGGATGCTAAGGCAACAGTAAGTGATGCCCTGAAAGAGGCGGAGAATATCGCTGTGCCGAACCAAGATTTCTTCTTTGATCACGTGTATGCCGAACTTACGCCGAATCTGATCAAACAAAGAAGAGAGTTCATTCCTGAGGAGGCTGAGTGATATGGCTAAGTTGACAATGGTACAAGCTATTAATCAAGGACTCAAAGTTGCAATGGAGTCAAATTCTGACGTTGTGATCCTCGGGGAAGATGTTGGACGTGATGGCGGAGTCTTTAGGGCTACCGAGGGACTCTTGGATCTGTTCGGAGGTGATCGCGTCGCAGATACACCGCTTTCAGAGTCGGGAATTTTGGGAACTGCTATAGGGATGGCAGTCTATGGCCTCCGGCCTGTTCCAGAGATTCAGTTCATGGGATTTCTTTATCCGGCCTTCGATCAGTTAGTGTCGCAGGCGGCACGTATCCGTACTAGGAGTACATCGCGTTTTTCATGCCCTATAACTTTGCGAGTTCCTTATGGTGGAAATGTCAAGTCCCCAGAACTACACTCAGACTCTCTTGAGGCACTCATTGCACACTCACCGGGTGTAAAAATTGTGACTCCATCCAACCCCTACGACGCTAAGGGACTCCTGCTAGCGGCCATCTCAGATCCGGATCCAGTAGTATTTGCCGAGCCGCTTCGCTTGTATAGATCTGTCAGGGAAGAAGTTCCTGATGGATGGTATCAGATCGAACTTGGGAAGGCTAAAGTTGCTCGTGAAGGTACAGACGTTACTGTGGTGGCTTGGGGATCTTTGGTACCCACGTGCTTAAGGGCTGCGCAGCTGGCTAGCCAGGAGGGCACGTCGGTTGAGGTTGTTGATCTAAGGACTGTTTCTCCGATAGATGAGGAGACGATTTTGCGTTCAGTCACCAGGACCCATAGAGCTGTAATTGTGCATGAAGCTCCCAAGACAGCCGGTTTGGGTGCAGAGATATCAGCTTTAATTGCTGAGGAAGCCATCTTGGACCTAGAAGCCCCTGTAACTAGGGTGACAGGCTATGACGCGCCCTTCCCAGTCCCAGTCGTAGAGCGTAGTTATGTTCCATCGGACAGACGCGTGCTTGAGGCGATTCGTGCTTGCGTAAAGTTCTGATCTCTCAGGGTTACGTTCAATAAAGTAGTTTTTACAGTGGAGGTGTATTGATTTGGCTTACGACTTTCGGATGCCAGATGTTGGCGAAGGTATCGCAGAGGGAGAGGTCCTTCGGTGGTTCTTTGAGGTCGGGGACAAGGTGGATGAAGACGCTCCATTGGTAGAGGTGCAAACAGACAAAGCTGTAGTGGAAATACCTTCTCCTAGCGCTGGCCTACTGCTGAAACGAGGCGCTGAGGAAGGAGAAATTATAGATGTTGGAAAGACTCTAGCGATTATCGGAAATGAAGAATCTGATGTTCAGATAACAGATGTAGAACCAGCTGCGCCTTTCAAAGAAGAAAATAGTCACACTGCGGCACCGATAAGAGACGTTGAAGTTGTACAAGCTCAGGTGAACAATGCTTTGGATAATGGTTCTTTCGGGAAGGAATCTTTGCCCCGGATCTTGGCGATGCCGTCGGTTCGGAAACTTGCAAGAGACCTGAGCGTCGACATCTCTCTTGTTCAGGGATCCGGACCTGCCGGCCGCATCTTGGCAGAGGACGTGAGATCTTATGTCGATCAACCCAAGCTCCAAAGACGTATGCAGTCTGCACCTACTCTTGTGAGAGAGATTGATGACACTGACGTTGATCACCTAAGTGAAGACTTGACTCTAGAGCCGGTGGCGAGCGAAAATCAAGGAGACGTAAGGGTTCCCTTACGTGGGCTGAGAAGAAAAATAGCGGCTCACATGGTCGAAAGTGTCTCAAAGATCCCGCATGTGACCACGTTTGACGAAGTTGAGATCTCAAGGCTTGTCGCGTTGCGGGAACGTCTTAAGCCTATGGCCTTGCAGCGTGGGGTGAAACTTACATACCTTCCTTTTGTACTCAAGGCGGCGTCATCTTTGCTGAGTCGATATGCCTATTTGAACTCGTCATTTGATGAAGAGACGCAGGAGATCGTGATACACGGTGTCAAAAACATTGGCGTGGCGACAGCAACGACTGCGGGACTCATGGTACCCGTGATTAAGAACGTGGATAAGTTTTCGGTGCTTGATTTAGCAGTTGAAGTCGATCGCTTGGCGAATCGTGCTCGAGATAGGAAAGCCTCCGTCGAAGAACTAAAGGGATCAACATTTTCTGTTACCAACATCGGCGTAGTTGGGGGTACTGCTGCTACTCCAATTATCAACTATCCCGACTCTGCGATACTAGGTGTTTATCGCTTGGCCAAAAAGCCGGTGGTTATAGACGATGAGCTGGCCGTAGGGCAGGTGCTTCCCCTAAGCCTGACATTTGATCATCGAATTATTGATGGTGAAACCGGAGCTCGTTTCTTGTCTGAGCTTTGTGGACTGCTATCGGATCCAGATCGTCTAATACTGGAGATGATTTAGTTGGTCGTAGGAGAGCTGACTGTTGAGTGTGATCTCTTGGTGGTTGGTGGTGGCCCAGGGGGTTATGTTGCGGCTATTAGGGCAGCACAGCTTGGGTTAGATGTTGTCTTGGTGGAAGATACCTTTATAGGGGGCGTTTGTTTAAACGTCGGTTGTATTCCTTCAAAAGCGTTGATTACTGTTGCCAATCGAGTTGATCAAGTTCGCCACTCCAAGGACATGGGTATCGTCGTGGGTTCAGTAGAGGTTGATTTTCCTCAGCTGATGACGTACAAATCGCAAGTTGTGTCAAGGCTTACATCTGGGGTGTCGCAACTGTTGGATGGCAATGGGATCAGTGTAATTGAGGGTAGAGCAACCTTTGTCTCGGCGAATCTAGCTCGAGTGCAACTCGAACACGAGGTGCAGCAGGTGCGCTTCAAATCTGCGATTTTGGCAACCGGTTCAAGACCTTTCGAGCTGCCTTCGATTCCTTTTGATCACCACGTTGTGGTGGACTCTACTGATGCTTTGAGCTTTGAGTCTATTCCGGAACGCTTGGTGATTGTTGGTGGTGGCTATATAGGCCTTGAGATTGGTACCGCCTATCGCAAGTTGGGATCTAACGTAACGGTGATAGAGGCCACGGACCAACTGCTGGGAACCATGGACTCGTCTTTAGTTTCAGTAGTCGTCAGAAGATTGAAGACGTTGGGTGTGGAGGTTCATCTATCTTGCACTGTCACTGATGTCGTTATTTCAGGTCTAACGGCTACGGTTAAGTTTCAAAAGGGTGACTCGACAGAGAGCTTGGATGCTGACAAGGTCGTCGTTGCTGTGGGAAGGATACCGAACTCCGAAGATCTTGGTCTGGAACATCTAGGTGTGAAGCTGAACTCGAAGGGCTTTGTTGAAGTGGATGAACAACGTCGTAGTTCTGTCAGTTCCATATTTGCTATTGGTGATGTAGCAGGTGGGGAATTACTTGCGCACAAGGCATCTTTCGAAGGCAAAGTCGCGGCGACCGTAGCGGCGGGAATAAAAGATGCCTATGATCCTTTAGCGGTTCCCGCGGTGGTCTTTACCGACCCTGAAATTGCCACAGTAGGTTTAACTCTAAAAGAAGCGGAGAGACTTGGCTATAATGCGACCAGTTCCAGGTTTCCTTTTGCAGGAATAGGTCGAGCTGTATCTATGAATGAGACTGAAGGCTTTTGCCAGGTGGTTTATGATAAGGATTCAGGAGTTATTTTGGGTCTTCACTTGGTGGGTCCCGATGCTTCTGATCTCTTAGGGGAAGCTTCTGTGCTTGTTGAGTTTGGAGCTAATCTCGAAGATCTTGGTCGTACAATCCATGCTCATCCAACCTTGGCTGAGATCTTTATGGAAGTTGCAGAGGCAGCATTGGGCTTACCTGTCCACCAACTTCCCAAAAAGATACGCTAAAAATAGTCATTAACTCCTAAAAAGTTACATTTGGCACGAATCTCTGTAAATTGTTGAATGAATCCTGAAGTTCACTAGCTGCTGTTTCGCGTCTGGCTTAGGTTCGGTTTCCTTATTTAGCTTTTCTGTAACAAAGTGGACAAACTGGCGAAACAGGATAAGGGTAACTTTGAGCAACTGTAGAACCTATAAAGGAGGCTTTGCTTTGCTCATACCCTATGCGTCGTGGCTTCATCCAGGCGACAACTCGTGGCAGCTAACTGCGGCTACGTTGGTCGGCCTTATGAGCATTCCTGGACTTGCCGTACTGTACGGCGGTCTTGTGCAAAAGAAATGGGTTGTTAATACCATGATGATGGCGTTCTCCGCCTTTTCGGCAGTGCTGATCGTCTGGGTGCTTTGGGCTTTCAAGATGGGATTTGGTGTACCTGTAAATCTTGGACCAGGTTTCCTGGGACAGTTTGTAGGACACCCTGGACCCGTTCTGAACAGTCTCTCAGAACAAGGTCAGGCTCAGATCCCCTTGCTAAATGGCCTTATGCCAAAGTTGAGATTTCCGGAGTCCAGCCTTATCTACTTCCAGTTCGTGTTTGCGGGGATCGCTCCTTTATTGTTTCTTGGCTCAGTTCTGGGTCGTATGAGCTTTAGGGCTTGGCTGATCTTCGTTCCACTTTGGTCAACGTTTGTATATGCGGTTGATGCCTTTTTGATTTGGGGAGGCGGATACTTTGGTGCAAAGGGCGCTCTTGACTACTCCGGAGGTTATGTAATCCACCTATCCGCAGGTATAACCGGATTCGTGGCTGCAGCAGTCATTGGACCGAGGCTACGTAAAGATCGAGAAACTACTGCTCCAACCAACTTGCTGTTGGTTGCGGTAGGTGCTGGCATTTTATGGCTCGGATGGAATGGATTCAATGGCGGGGACCCATATTTTGCCTCCGCTGATGCTTCAGCTGCGGTATTGAATACCAACATGGCTGCAGGAGCGGCTCTGTTGACTTGGGTGTTCATGGATGCCTTTAGTCACATTAAAAAGCCAACTTTTCTTGGCGCTGTAAACGGTATGATAGTTGGGCTTGTAGCAATCACTCCTGCTGCTGGATATGTGAACGGATATGGAGCCATTGCGATAGGTCTCATCTCTTCGTTTGTTGTTTGGTTCTCGTTTAACAAACTGTCACAGAAGTGGTTCTTTGCAAAAGTTGATGATGCATTAGGGGTAGTTCATACCCACGGAGTCGCCGGTTTGATGGGTGGTCTCTTGACAGGGGTTTTTGCTGATCCTAGGATGATTGAATATCTGGGAGTTGGCAAAGCATCCAGCGCATCAGCCAAGGGACTTCTCTATGGGCACCCATGGCAGGTTGTGATTCAGTTGTATACTGGTCTTTGGGTGATTGTTTGGGGGGCGTTGTTGACGTTTATCTTGCTCAAGCTTGTAAGTCTCATAACTCCGCTTCGAATGAGCGATGAGATCCTTGAAGTCGGTGATCTTGCCATTCACGGTGAGCAAGTTGAACCCTCTGAGACTGCTCGAAGAGTGGTACCGGCGGCCTTTGAGTACGATCAAGAGACCTCTGGTGGTTCCGAGAGCGAAAGTACCGTACCGTCTATGAAAGTTGAAGAACTCTAGAACAAGAGTACTTGTTTTGCCAAGGTAAATGTAAATATGATGTAGACGAGCTAGGGAAGATACTTTCCTGGCTCGTCTATCATTTTGTACTAGCAGCGGTTGGATAAAAAGGTTTCCAAGAACAACGGCTGTGCATCTGGCCGTTCAATAGGTCCATCAAGGCACCATCGCAAGTGATGACCTCACGTAGTTATGTTGTCCGCTGAGGTACTGTGATACTTTCTTGGTGGTCATCAAGTTGCCGGCGATTTCTTCTCTTTCAGTAAGATTCAAGTATTGCTTTGATCAATTACTTTCCGTCTAACGCTACAGATCTGTTGGAACCTGCGGCTACAGGCACTTGGAGAGAAGACCCTTGACTGATCTACCAAGGGCACGGGATGATTAGTAAACTAGAGGTAACGGTGCGTATTTTGATGATTTGGGACTTGACGGGAGATTTCAGAGCGTGGCTCCTGGCGCTGGGTTCTAGATGAGTGCGGCATCAACGAACCGGGTATCTTCAGTGAGGATTGTGCGAGCTGCGTCGGAATACAGGTTGGTTTTATTTCGATAAGCTTGGTCACTTGAACGTAGTAAAAACGAGTCGCTAACGAACCGACATCGATAAGAAACGGGTGGTCGCTGGCTCGTTCTTTTGCTTCTGCAAACCAAACCCGTTGAGAAATTGCTTTACGTATTGGGCTCAGGTAGAGTCGAAACTCCAGCTGATCATTTGACAAATTGTCGGATGCCTACTCGAGCGCCTGTGCGAGGTTGCTTGAGCTAATCGAGCTTTCTTCTTGTTCTTACGATTCATTGCGATCCGCTGTGCTTGAAGTATTTTGAATGTTTTTTTGTCTTTGGAGTCGCAACAGTTGCGTTGTTCTTTCTGCTTTAAGCTAGATTTGCTCCTCCAGAGACACTGTCGTTGTCTGTATTTCTACTCTTGATGAGCGTTAGCGAGCCTTCAACATGGTTATAGGAGTTCGGTATCGTGGTAAGGATGAAGTCATATCCGCCAATACGGGGAAACTTGACCAAGCCCCTTACCGCTCGAGCGTTGACAAGAGTAATCTTGCCACGACCTACGAGATGATCTGCCTTTAGCGAAACTATCGCTCGAGAGTTAACCAGGTTCAAAAAGCCAGAAGGTTGTGGTACGCCGGTAGCCACTAATGCGAGGTTTCCTATGCGACCATGGTCAAGTACTCCCTTGACCCAAACTCTAACGACTTGTTTGACGTTAGGATTTGACGCACTTACGGTTCCAAAGAACTTCACTACCATGGGCAGGTGACTCTCTCCATCAGAACCGTTGGGAAGAACCCCCGAACTAAAAGCATTGTTAGAAGAGTGACCCTGGTGCCCCTGTGTTTCGAAAGGAAATATTTGAGAACTGGGTGAGGCGTTGTGAAAACTTGTGGCTGAATGTGTACTCAGAAGGACGATTGGGAGGAAGATTGAGGCAAATCCTATTACCAATGCTGCTAGGCGTAGGCTAGGAACTTTGCTCCTCAGATTGGATGAGAGATCTTTGCATGCGGATACAACGTTCGTACCTGTGTTTGTCGAGATTACGAGAGCGATAAGAAGGGTTGAAATAGTGATGAAAGACCAGAGCGT
>JAJYGA010000084.1 GCA_021785255.1 Actinomycetes bacterium | reverse complement strand
ATGCTTCATCAAATATCCGTGACTGGTCGGATACCAGTCCTGGTCTAGTTGAGGCCACTGCCCTGTTCGTTCCCGGGCCACTTGGTACAGGCGACAGTTTAGATGATGGGATGACCCATCACCTAAAGAGAGCATGTAAGACCAGTAGCGATACTGGCCGTGCTTGGAGAGGCGAGAACGACCCTCGGGCGGGTGAGAATGAAGCCCAAGGGAAGAACCTTGAAAAAGGTGCATCTGGTGAGTAGACTCACTATTTATCATTCAGATGCAACGGAAAATGAGTCGTTGCGTGTGAATCGAAGTAGATGTTAGGGTCATGGCAGCCTGGAGCACTCTAGCGCACGACGTAGTTGGCAATTGCGAGAGAGTGTTTGGCTCTTTGATATCTGATTCTCAGTCTTTTCGAAACCTGCAACTGTAGCCTTAGAATGGTTATACAGTAGCCGTCTTCTCGGCCTGTGGACGATAACTTGAGGAGGATCCTTGACTGAGTCTGAGCGTTACTTCACAAAGGACCATAGCCAAGAGGAGGCTCTTGATCGAGTCGACCTTGAAAATCCTGTTTCGATAAGTGTATACCTGAGACGCAATCCGATACATGCGACAACTGGTGACATTGGTGGTGAGAATGTCGTTTTGAGCAGGGATGAGTTTAAGGAGCGATTTGGTGCCAGCGAGTTGGATGCCAATTTGGTGGCCGAGTTTTTACGACAAAGTGGTTTTGTCATTGAAGAGATCGATCTTGGTCGCAGAAGAGTGATGGCTATTGGATCAGCAGATAACGTCTTTAGAGCTTTCGGAGTTCGACTTCGTAACTATCGAACTAGAGGAGGCGAACACTTTAGAGCCCCAGAAGAAGAGCTGAATCTCCCAGAAGGGATACGCGCTTTGATCGTTGATGTATTAGGGCTTGATACATCCGCTCAGGCTAAGACAAACCTGCGTTCGGCCACTGCTGGTGGAGTATCCTACACCCCTTTACAAGTGGCCCAGGCATATTCTTACCCGCCAAATCTTACTGGGAAGGGAGTGGGTATTGCTCTTATAGAACTTGGTGGAGGTTTCAGAGACTCTGATATCTCCACGTACTTTAGGTCCTTGGGCCTTGCTCCACCAACGGTGGAAGCTATAAGTGTTGACGGCGGAACAAACTCTCCTTCTACTCCCAATGGTCCTGATGGCGAGGTGATGTTGGATATAGAGGTAGTTGGAGCAATTGCACCGGGGGCCAAGATCGGAGTTTACTTTGCACCGAATACTAATCAAGGATTCATTGACGCAGTTTCTCAAGCAGCTCATGACAAGACGATTGCACCTTCAGTCATCTCTATTAGCTGGGGCGGTCCAGAGAATACCTGGCCTAGGAGTTCCATAAGTTTGATGGCCCAGGTGATTGAAGAGGCAACGGTTATGGGTGCAACTGTAACGGTTGCAGCGGGCGATAACGGTTCCTCAGACGGAGAGACTGACGGTTTGGCGCATGTGGATTTTCCCGCATCTGCTCCTTACGCATTGGCATGCGGCGGGACGACTCTTCAACTGAACAGTTCAGGACAGATACGTAGCGAGGTTACATGGAACGATCTCGGTAACGCAGGAGGCGCCACTGGTGGAGGAATTAGCTCAATATTCGCTGTTCCGAGTTATCAGAGTTCGATAAAGTTGCCTCCTTCGGCAAATCCACAAGGTGGCCCAGGAAGAGGCGTTCCAGATGTTGCCGGTAACGCTGATCCAAATACAGGTTACCAAGTTCTCGTCGATGGCTCGCAGTTGGTTTTTGGAGGCACTAGTGCCGTAGCTCCATTGATTGGTGGACTGGTCGCCCGGCTGGTTGAGAGATCAGGGAAGGGACTTGGCTTTTGGAACCCTTTCTTATATTCGCTCGAGGAGAAGACCTTGTCGACCTCGGCGCCTGCTTTTTACGATATCACGTCAGGGAATAATGGTGCTTACTCTGCTGGGGTCGGTTGGGACGCATGTACTGGTCTCGGATCACCTAACGCTATGGTAATCGCTTCAGCGATGGCCTAAAAAAGCACTGGCCTAGGTGGACTCTCTGGGGATTAAAGTCGGACTGAAACGTACCTCTTGATGTTTATGGTTTTTTTCGCGTAGTTCATCCAACAGGAGCTGTGCCGCTTGAGACCCAAGCTCTTGTTGGGGTTGACGAACTGAGGTCAATGATGGAGAGACCATTGATGCAAAAGTAATGTCGTCATATCCTACCAAAGCGAGATCTTTAGGTATTTTAACTCCCAACTTCGAGCACGTCCGAATGACTCCAAGTGCCAACAGATCGTTTGCACATATGATTGCAGTGAAGTCGTAAGAGCATGAGAGGACTTGAAGTGAGGCGTTTTCACCTGCACTAAGGGTAAGAGACGGAACTTCGAACTCTAAGAGTGTGACGTCGGGATCGATGTTTCGATGTTTTTCAATGGCCGAAAGAACCCCAGCCCGCCTGTCGTAACACTGCCTGATTGTCTGAGGACCATTTATAAACAGGATTCTCCGATGTCCTTTCGAAATGAGGTGTTCGACGGCAAGAGTTCCGCCATAGACGTCGTCTACGGTTACAGAACAGATATCTTTTCGTTTGGTCTTGCGATCGACAAGTACAACTCGGAGACCTTTTTGAGTCAATGCATTAATTCGTGAGAGATCTTTTGTCGAGGGTGTTATAAGTATGCCTTCGACTCTATGTTCCTCCAAGAGACTTAGATATTGGGACTCCACAGCCTGTGATTCATCTGTGGAACAAGCTATGAGTACATATCCTTCTTCACGTAAAGCGTCTTCAGCTCCGCGAATTATCTCGGTAAAGAAGGGATTAGAGGAGTCAAGCACCACGATTCCTACGGCTTTAGACCCGGCGCCTCTTAACTGTCGAGCCGCAGTGTTGCGGACGAAACCTGTCTCCTCTATGGCTTTTAAAACCCGATCTCTGGTGGTCTTAGCTACTCTTGAAGGTTCGTTCAGAACATTGGACACTGTTCCCAAAGAGACGTTTGCTCTCTTAGCAACCTCTTTCACTGTTACCCTTTGTTTGTTCATCTAAAGTTGCTCGTGTCTTGCAAAATGTTCTTCCCATCTCTAAAGTAGATCGATACCTGACCTAACTAGCGCTTCTATTTAACCAGTTGTCAATCTGACTGACTTTTCTGAAGCAAGTGTAACGCCATCGACACGTCAAATTCACGGTTGGAATCGAAGACTTTGCCGAGGTCTTTCTTGAGCTAAAACATATATTTTTCAAATCTCCTTGACAGAAAGTTTCAAACAGGTTAACATTTCTTATCACAGAAGTTGAAACGTTTCAACTATGAATTTACCGGTACTGCAGTTTTGAGAGAAGGGACACGAGTGAGGACTCACGTGCTGTTCGATGTACTATCACAGGGGTACTTCTACTTTGCCTGAGGTAGGTAAGAACAACGGTACCCATATGGTGACGCCAACGTTGGCATTGAAGCACGTTCGCAAGTACTTTGGAGCGGTCCACGCTCTTGAAGATGCGAGCCTTGAGTTGTTTGCGGGCGAAATTCATGCCCTCGTTGGGGAGAATGGTGCCGGTAAGTCCACGCTTGTCAAGATACTGGCGGGACTGCATCAAAAAGATGCCGGAGAAATGCTCTTTGAAAACTTTGAAACCACCTTCACCTCTCCGAAAGACTCTATTGATAGTGGAATCGCGGTGATCTACCAGGAGCCCACGTTGTTCCCTGATCTCACTATTGCTGAGAACATATACATGGAGCGCCAGCCACGACGAAGTTTTAATCGAATCGACTACGAGGAAATGAACTCTTCAGTGAGTTCCATCTTTGCTTCTTTAGGGGTTGCGCTTGATCCAAGACAAGTATCTATTGGGCTCTCAATTGCGGAACAGCAGTTGGTCGAGATCGCAAAAGCTCTTACCTTGAATGCCAAAGTGGTAGTGATGGACGAACCGACGGCTGCATTATCTGCAAAAGAAGTGGAGCGTCTTTTCCACATAGCCAAGACCCTTAAGGCGCAAGGTGTTGCAATTTTGTTCATCTCGCACCGGCTTGAAGAAGTTTTTCGACTTTGTGACCGGGTGACGGTTATGCGTGACGGACGGTTCGTAATGAGCGATCTAACTGAGAATGTGAGTGAGGAGACTCTGGTTAGAGCGATGGTGGGACGTGATGTTGATCTATCCGAAAGATCGGAGCAAAGATCCGTTCACGAAGTGGTCTTAGAGGTCGAGAGATTGAGTGAAGAGGGAGTTTTCAACGATATCTCGTTTTCTGTAAGAGCTGGGGAGGTCGTCGCGCTCTCGGGTCTTGTTGGTTCAGGTCGCTCGGAGGTAGTGGGCGCGATCTTTGGCATTAGACGTTATGACTATGGATCAGTAAAGGTCAATTCAACTCAACTGAAAAAAGGTTCACCTGCTCGTGCTATGGAGGCGGGAATAGCTCTCGTTCCCGAAGATAGACGCCAACAAGGCTTGGTTATGGAGATGGCGATCTCAAGAAATATAGCTCTTGCGTCTTTAGCGTCTCTAAAACGTTTTGGAGTTCTCAGTTCAAAGGCAGAGAAGAACTTTAGCAAAGACTGGGCGTTAAAGCTTCGTCTCAAGTACTCAAAACTTACAAGTCCAGTGTCAACACTCTCGGGAGGGAATCAGCAAAAGGTGGTCCTTGCCAAGTGGCTTTCCCGTTCTCCAAAGGTCCTTATTGTCGATGAACCAACCAGAGGAATAGACATTGGAACCAAAGTTGAAGTTCATCGATTGATCTTCGAACTGGCGAGAACCGGTGTCGCAGTGCTCGTCGTTTCGTCTGAACTGCCTGAGGTATTAGCTCTTTCGGACCGGATCCTGGTGATGAGAGAAGGCTCATTGGTGGGTGAGTTTGAGCGTTCCCAAGCCACAGAGGAGAAGATTATTGCTCTTGCCACGACCACTAAGGCAGTGGCATGAACAGTCAAACCCTTATCTCAAAAGGATCATCGAAAAAAACAAGTGGAGATCGAGGGGACTTGGCGTCCCGGATATTTCGACTTCGAGAGTTTGGAATCTTTGGCATTTTAATCCTTTTCGTGGGTGCTACTACCGTAGCTCGACCTCGATTTTTAGGGGGACAGAATATTCGTTTCATCTTGATAGATACCACCGTGTTTGCTCTGCTGGCTCTAGGTGAAACGATGGTGGTAGTTAGTCGAAATGTGGATCTTTCTGTAGGATCTGTTCTGGGGTTGTCGGCTTTTGTCTCTTCTAACTTGTATCAACAGTTTCACCACGTGGCGCTTGTGGAGGTGTTCTTAGTAGGACTTGGAATTGGGCTTGTCTGTGGAGCGCTCAATGGTCTTTTGGTTACCGTTGGCAAGGTTCCTTCTTTGGTCGTTACTCTAGCGACGCTTTACATCATCCGTGGAGTCGACGTGCTGATCGTTGGAGGGGGACAGGTCGTAGCCAACTCTCTTCCCAACAGCTTCATCGAGGTGACATCTTCTCAGTTGTTGGGAGTACCCACCGTGAGCATAGTGGTAGCGGTGCTGATTGGTCTTGGAGCTTACTATATGAAGAACTTTCGCTCTGGCCGAGACCTCTACGCTATTGGATCCAATCCCGATGCTGCGCGACTAGTCGGTATAGCAACGTCGAGGCGAGTCTTTAATGCGTTCCTTCTGAGTGGGGCAATTGCGGGGGTAACGGGTGTTATTTGGGCGTCTTACTACGGTACGATCGATTCAACAGCGGGAACAGGTTACGAACTGCAAGTGGTAGCAGCAGTTGTCGTCGGAGGTGTTGCCATCTTTGGAGGCAGTGGATCAGTAATCGGAGCTGCTATTGGAGCGCTGCTGCTAAACACCATCAACTCTGCACTTTATGTGCTTGGGGTCTCTGCGTTTTGGGATCAGGCAATTGCGGGATTTCTCCTCCTTCTGGCGATAAGTCTTGACAGAGGTATCTTTGTTTACCTGCAGCGCACTATAAGACGTAAAAAGGTTCTCGGTGGGAGCTGAGATGAACGATATAACGACCGTCCCAAATCTTGACAGTGGTAAAGGTGCTACTTTACCGAACACTCAAGCCAATACCTCTAAGAGATCGTTCAAGTCGCTTCTTGTGTGGGAAAGTGGCCTCTTTGTTGTACTAGTGGCGTCGGTAATAGGAGGATCAATACTGTCTCCTCAGTTCCTTACCGCTGGAAACATCTTGAACCTCCAACTGTCCATTGGCGAGATCGCCATCATGGCACTCCCGCTAGCTCTCATCGTAATAACAGGCGAGATAGACCTCTCTGTGGCCTCGATCCTGGGGCTCTCCTCGTCTTTGGTTGGATACTTGTGGATGCACCACGTGCCTATGTCGATTGCTTTGAGCGTTGTCCTCGTGGTGGGTGCGTTGTTAGGACTGTTCAATGGTGTGCTGGTAACGAGGTTGGGATTGCCATCTCTTGCGGTGACCATTGGAACGCTTGCTCTTTATCGAGGAGTTGCACTTGTGATCTTGGGATCAAATATCGTGTCGAATTTTCCTCCTAGCTACACAAGCATCGGAGTGAACTCGATCCCAGGTTTTGACATCTCTTATTCGATGTTTGTCTTTATTGTTCTCGCGGTAATCTTCGGCCTTGTGGTACATTTTACGCCTTTTGGTCGCTCACTTTTTGCTATAGGCCTTAATAAAGAAGCTGCCGCATACGCGGGTATTCGCGTGAAGCGTACTAAGACCACTCTTTATGTGTTATCGGGAGTAATTTGCGCTCTAGCTGGAGTTTTATATACCTTTAGACTCTCAACAGCGGAGTACAACAACGGGTCTGGACTGGAACTCAATGCCGTCTCATTGGTGTTGTTGGCTGGGGTATCCATCTTTGGCGGCAGAGGGAGTATCCTTGGAGTTGTCCTCGCGGTAGCGACCTTGGGCACAATCCAAAATGGACTTCTCCTTACCACGTTTCCTCAGCAGGCTATGGGGGTCGTAGTCGGTGGCCTCCTTCTCATAAGCGTTTTTGTTCCTAACGCCTCCTTGATTCGCCGACAGTTTCAGGAGTTCAAGTTCAAAAAAGTTGCGAAGAAAAGATCAAACTCAGGTGAAAGTATGGGTGATCTGGAAACAAAACGCATTTTATCTAGTGCAACTGGGGGGAAGGGAGACATGTTACAGAGCTAAAGAACAACTAAATCTTAGAGCAAAAAGCAACTTCTAATCGACTGGAACATTAATGAAAGGAACTATTCGTGAAATCTAAGTTCGCATTGAAACTGACAATGGGAGCTTCAGCGATTCTGTTAGCAGCATGCGGGACGACAACCACATCTTCTTCTAGCGGAACCAGCTCAAGCTCCCAAGGTTCTTCTGCATCTGCGAAGAACATCAAGGTGTTTGTTATCCCCAAACAACTTGGTAACTCGTATTTTACCACTGCCGACTCGGTAAAGTCTGGAGGGGCACTTGCAGCTATTCAGCAACTTGGAGCTACGGGAACTGAGACCAGCGGAAGCGCATCTACACCATCTTCTCAGCTACCTGTGATTCAAAGCGCAATTACTCAAGGTGCTAAGGCTCTAGTAGTATCTGCGACAGATCCCACAGCACTTTGTCCCACCTTAAACAGTGCGATGGCTAAAGGTATTGCAGTTGTCACTTATGACTCCGATGCACCTACATGTCGAACGCTATTTGTAAATCAGGCAAGTACTTCGGAGATTGGAACCTCTGAGGTAGATCTTTTGGCAAAGGAAATACACGGCCAAGGACAGATTGCAATCGTGTCAGCCTCGGCCTCAGCTACGAACCAGAATCAATGGATTGGTTACATGAAACAGGAGTTGAAGAAGTATCCAAAAATGTCACTTGTCTCCATCGTCTATGGAAACGACAATCCAGCAACTGCAACTCAAGTGACCCAAGGGCTTCTCCAGCAGTATCCGAACCTGAAAGGAATTATCTCTCCAACGACGGTGGGAATAGCAGCTGCAGCGGCACTATTGGACACCCCACAGTATCGAGGAAAGATAGCCCTTACCGGTCTGGGAACGCCAAATGAGATGAAGAAGTATGTCGCAGACGGTACTGTGCAGGCGTTCGAGCTTTGGAATCCGGCAAACCTTGGGTATCTAGCTGGATACGCGGCGGTGTTGTTGGCACAGCACAAGATCACTAACAAAGAAGGTACGACCTTTGCGGCCGGAAAACTTGGGAAATATACCATTGGCCCAAATCATACGATCTTGTTAGGACCACCTTATGTCTTCAACAAAGCCAATATCAACAACTTCAACTTCTAATAGTTAAAACTTTGGGGACTGAAGTTCTTCTTCGGTCCCCAAAAGATGACTAGGCACTCTCGGAGAGATAGATGCAACGTATATGTTTTCGCCTCCAGATAGACCCTGACCTTTTAGACCGTTACCGCCAACTCCACCGAGATGTATGGCCAGAGATGCGAGAGGCACTGTCAAAGGCTGGCTGGCACAACTACTCACTTTTTTTGGAACCGGATGGAACTTTGATCGGATACCTAGAGTGTGAAGACTTTGATCTTGCAAAAAAGATGATGGAAGCGACGGACGTCAACAAGAGATGGCAGGCATCTATGTCACAGTTTTTCAAAGATCTTGGAGCTATGGCGCCAGATCAGGCGATGAAACCAATTGAAGAGATATTTCATCTTCCCTAACAATATGAGTGATAGGTACTCGTGATTTAAGATAAGAGGAGCAAAGCGGTGGTGGATAGATCAGCGGTAAAGGACATTCTAAAAAGACAAAGTATCGAGACTCCGTCTTGGGCTTATGGCAATTCGGGCACTCGATTTAAGGTCTTTTCGCAACCGGGGATAGCTAGAGACCCCTTTGAGAAACTCCAAGACGCGGCTCAAGTGCATCGATTTACGGGTGTGGCCCCGTCTGTGGCGATACATATACCGTGGGATAAGGTGGATGACTACTCCAAATTAAAGAGGTATGCGGAAGATCTCAATATAAAAATTGGCGCGATAAATCCCAACTTGTTTCAAGAACAGGAGTATCGCTTCGGAAGCGTATGCAACCCTGATCCTAGAGTTCGACGCAAGGCCATTGATCATCTTTTGCAATGTGTAGAGATAGCGGAAATAACTGAGTCATTTGCCCTATCGCTGTGGTTTGCTGATGGTACTAACTACCCAGGTCAAGATAGTATTCGTATGAGACAAGAGCGACTTTTCGAGGCACTTTCTGAGACTTATTCGGCCCTACCTGCAAACGTAGGAATGCTGCTTGAGTACAAGCTCTACGAACCTTCTTTTTACACCATGGATATACCAGATTGGGGGACGTCGCTAGTGCAGTGCCTTGCTCTTGGAGAAAAGGCTAAGGTGCTCGTGGATACGGGGCATCATGCTCTGGCTACCAATATCGAGTTCTTGGTTTCGAACCTGCTCAGGATTGGACGACTTGGAGGGTTTCATTTCAACTCCCGTTTCTACGGAGATGACGATCTTATCGTGGGAGCGGCAGACCCTTATCAGCTGTTCCGAATCATGTTTGAGATAGTAGACGCCGATGCCGTGACTCCAAAAAAGGGCGTTGCATTCATGTTGGATCAATGTCACAATATTGAACCGAAGATTCAAGCGGAGATTAGATCTGTGCTAAATGTGCAAGAGGCGACGGCTAAGGCTCTGCTCGTAGATAGGCAGGAACTGAGCAGACTTCAGCAAAGTGGCGATGTGCTTGGTGCTAATGAGCTGTTTCAAGAGGCGTTCTCCCAAGATGTGCGCCCTTTGTTGGCAGAACTTCGCGAGGACATGGGTCTTGATCCTGATCCAATCGCAGCTTATAAGCGCTCCGGATATCAACAAAGAATTGAAGAGGAACGAGTCGGTGGGACGGCTGCTGGATGGGGAGCTTAAAGATGAACTTTTATTACGAGGAACTGAAAGAAGTACAGGATCTACTAAGTCGATCGCATCGGCTAGGAAGTGATCCAAAAAATACCAACTACGCGGGAGGAAATGCGTCTTGCAAGGCCACGGTAGAAGACCCAGTTGGAGGTGGGAAAGCTGAGGTAATGTGGGTTAAAGGTTCTGGAGGAGACTTAGGGACTCTTGCCTTTGATGGATTAGCCGCTTTAAGAGTTGATGCACTTCGAGCTCTGCGAGATGTCTATGAAGGTGTAGAGCATGAAGACGAGATGGTTCATGCCTTTGACTTTTGTCTTTTTGGGAAAGGCGGGGCCGCTCCTTCTATCGACACTGCGATGCATGGCTTGTTGAGCTCTGCGCATGTAGATCACCTTCATCCCGACGCGGGGATTGCAATAGCTACGGCTCGAGATGGAGAAGCTCTTACTAAGGAGATTTTTCATGGCAAGGTGGCCTGGATACCATGGCGCCGGCCTGGCTTTCAGCTGGGACTGGAGATCTCCGAGGTTCAACGCAAGAACAAGGAGTTGATCGGTGTAATCCTGGGTGGCCACGGCATAACAGCGTGGGGGGAAGACAGTGATAGTTGTGAGGGAAACTCCCTTGAGATTATATCTTTGGCCCAGCGCTATATAGAAACGCATGGACGAAAGGATCCTTTTGGTGCCAAGCTGAAAAGATTTGATAGACTGCCTCTTTTCAAAAGAAGACAACGAGCTTACGAACTCTTCCCATTTATTCGAGGACTTGCCTCTACCGATATACGTCAAATCGGCCACTTCAAAGATGATGATGTGGTGCTCGAGTTCTTGGAGTCGGAGCGGCATGTGGAGTTAGCTCGCCGCGGAAGTTCTTGCCCAGATCACTTTTTGCGGACCAAGGTTCGCCCTATGGTGTTGGAGGTGGATTCGGACGCATCGCTTCAGGAGATGAAAGACGGCCTTGCGGAAGCTCACCAAAAATATCGCCAAGAGTATATGAGTTACTACAACACATACGCTACGTCTGACTCTCCCCCTATGCGCGGTGCCGATCCGGCGGTCGTGTTAGTCCCGGGAGTGGGAATGTTTACATTCGGAAAAGATGCACAAACGGCCAGGGTGGCAGGAGAGTTCTATGTAAATGCTATCAACGTTATGCGTGGGGCTGAGGCGATATCTGTGTATGAGCCGATACCCGAAGAGGAGAAGTTTCGTATCGAGTACTGGCAATTGGAAGAGGACAAATTGAAGAGGCTTCCACCTCCAAAACCGCTTTCAGGAAAGATTGCAGTCATAACTGGTGGGGGATCTGGTATCGGTGCTTCTACCTCTAAGCGTCTGGCTCGCGAAGGTGCTCACGTAGTGGTACTTGATCTCGATGGCGAGTCGGCAAAGAAGGTTGCCGCGGATATTGGATCTAGTGACAAGGCTGTTGGCTTTGAGGTCGATGTTTCGTCAAGGGACTCAATTGAACAGTCACTTAAAGCAGCGGTTCTGGTATTTGGAGGCGTTGATATTGTCATAAACAACGCAGGGCTATCGCTTTCTAGATCGCTCTTTGAAACTACTGAAGAGGACTGGGACCTGCAGTACTCAGTTATGCCTAAGGGTTCTTTCATGGTGTCAAAAAGTTGCGCCCAGGTCATGGTCGAGCAGAATTTGGGTGGCGACATTGTCTACGTCGTGTCCAAAAACGGTGTCTTTGCAGGACCTAACAACTTGGCTTATGGCTCAGCTAAGGCTTCCCAGGCTCATCAAGTTAGGCTGCTTGCAGCGGAGTTGGGAGCATTTGGAATTCGGGTCAATGGTGTCAATCCCGACGGCGTGGTGAAGGGATCCAAAATCTTTTCAAGTGGCTGGGGGGCGCAACGCGCCGCAGTGTACGGAGTCCCCGAAGAGTCCTTGGGCGCTTACTATGCTCAGAGAACTTTGTTAAAACAAGAAGTCACGCCTGATCATATTGCTAGTTCAATATTTGTCCTTGTGGGAGGGGATCTGTCCCTCACTACTGGTACTCATATCCCTGTGGATTCAGGGGTAGCAGCCGCTTTTTTGCGCTAGTAGATGTTCATCACAAACGCAAGTAAGCAGATCTCTTGCAATGATGATTTCATAGGTGAACTCCATGGCTGAAGATATCTCAGTGGGATGTATCGATCTAGGTGCTTCCAGTGGCCGTGTCTTTGCGGGGAGATACAACGGAACCACTGTGAAGCTGGAGCTTCTAGGGCGATTTCCTAATGCGGTTGTAGCAACGCGAGGGGGTTTACAGTGGAACTTGTTCTCCCTTTACAACTCTGTTGTTGATGCCCTTGTAGGAGCTATCAAAAGAAACATAGGTGCACCTGGAAGTCTACGTAGCGTTGGTGTTGACTCCTGGGCCGTGGACTATGGCCTTTTGGATCACTCTGGACGACTCATTGGGAACCCCATAAGCTATAGAGATCCCAGAGGAAAAAAGACTTACGAAGCCTTGAAGGACAAGGGATTCCTTTGGGAACTCTATCGTCGCTCTGGAGTTTTTCCCCATAGTTTCAATACGGTGTTCCAGCTACTATCTGACGACATCTCCCGCTGCGATGGTGTTTCTTCAATGCTACTGATTCCAGATCTCTTCAACTATCTACTCACCGGCGTGAAAGGTTGGGAGTACACTAATGCCACTACTACTTCTTTGGTGGATTCCAGTGGTCTATGGGACTACGAGCTCATGAATGAGCTTTCAATTCCTACTCATCTCGTGGGCGAGATGATCACTGTACCAAGGGTCATCGGGTCCATAACTGCGGCGGCAGATGGCGCATTGGAGGCGTTGCAGGGAATCTCTGTATCCTCGATTCCTTCTCATGATACTGCTTCTGCCGTTATTGGAGTGCCAGCTTCTTCTGGGGAGTTTGCTTACATCTCCTCTGGCACTTGGTCACTGGTGGGTGTAGAGTTAGCGGATCCTTGGATCTCTGACTCCGGATATAAGCACGCGTTCACCAACGAGGGAGGCTATGGAGGAACTAAGCGGTACTTGAGAAACGTCATGGGTTTCTGGTTGCTTCAAGAGGTGATTCGAGAGTATGCATTGGAGGGTATAGAACTTGACGTACCAACATTAACTGAGATGTGTAGGTTGGAGACTCCCTTGAAATTTGTGATCGATGCAGAAGACCCAACTTTGTTGCCGATGGGAGATATGAGAGGCAGAGTTAGCGCTATGTCCAAGACCATAACAGGTCAGTGCCCGACAAGTCCTGTCGAGTTTACAAGGACAGTTCTAGATAGCCTCGCCTTGTCTTATCGTGCGACGATTACAGACATTATCGAGACAACTGGTAGAAAAATTGAGGTGATACACATCGTTGGAGGAGGTGCGCAAAACGATCTTCTTTGTCAGTTGACTGCGGATGCAACTGGCCTTCCTGTGATCTCGGGTCCAGTGGAAGCGGCAGCTTTTGGAAATGCCATTGTGCAACTGGGAGTGTTAGGAGAAGTTAGTACTGATCTTGATGAGATGAGAGCGGTGCTTCGATCTTCGATATCGTTGATTAGCTATGAACCCCGAGCAGCTATGAGTGATGTATTTGCGGATGCTGCCGACAAGATCGCGCTGAATAAAAGAAAACCAGAGGGCTTTTAAGGCATAGTACTATGACCTCCTGGACTTGGAGGAGTTACAGAGGACGTTTTCATCAATCTCGCCATCGATTTCGATGGACCTTTTGCGGGCATCGATCGCCATGGAGACCAAAGTACTTGGCACCGACCCGCCCAGCCCGTTCTGCACCTGTATATCGACCGCCGCATGATCGCGTACCCATGATTGTCGCTTTAGTGCTTCGAGATACTCCGGCTCGGTCCTTGTCCCTTCGCAAAAAATGAGAATTGTTCTTCGAGGTTTGCGAACTGTCACCCGGCGCTTGAGAGAGCGACCTCGAGCACCTTTGGTGCTGTGAGATCTAGCCACTGGTCGAAAGTAGCCCAAGCGCCTGACGGAGCGTAAACTGGTCAAGTTCAGGAACTGCGCCAAATCTTCCCTGCAGATATGCCTTTTCCAGGTTTAATGATCTCCTAACTTTATCTCCACCATATTCCGCCAGAGCGGTCAAAGTAGTAGCGCCACTCTCACCTTTTCTGTTAGCCATACTTCATCACGATTCAGGTGGTTTAATAGACTTGTGTCATGGGTGGTGAAGATCAGCTGAGCGTCTCTGGAGTTAGTCTCTGGATCTTGAAATAGTTCCACAAGACGCGCTGATAATCTGGGATGAAGACTCGCATCGATCTCGTCAAAGATAAGGATTTGGCCGCTATGTAAGGCGTTCAGAGTGGGTCCAATGAGGGAGAACCACATTTGAGTTCCGGCTGATTCTTCATCAAGATCAAAGGCTAGTTCTTCACCCAATACGCGGTGTATTAGCTGCAGCTGTTTCTGGGGGTAAACACGTGCTCGGTGAGTTTCCTGCGACTCATCTATTTCGAATTCACTAATCTGCACATTGTCAATGCCAAGATCGGCAAAACGCAAAAGTGCCAACGCTGACTCTCGCGATGCCACTAGGACAGGACCCGGTTCATCAAAGAGAGCTGCCTGCGTTGAAGATCCTTGCTCTTCAAAAAGGCGTTCAGTTGCATAAGTACGTAGCCTGACAGCTCTAACGTGCAAAGGAAAAGAGGTTCGACGTGGGGGAATCAGTATCCCAAAACCAGCGAGTGCACGCGCGAACGGCTCCACCTCCGGCTCATCAAACCTCATAGCCGCCGAAAGTACCAGTGTTGTAGGTGTGAGCAGTTCTCTTACGCCTGATAACGCCCCAAGTCCTCGCCGAAAGCTGACTTTTGTTCCCTCTCGCTCGAATAATGTACGTCGGCGACGCTCAGGATAGCTGTACAGTCCCTCGAATAAGACTTCGGAGTCGTTCAGCTCGATTCGGTAAGCGTATCGTACCTCGTTGACCACCATCTCTACTTCGTAAGTAGATGCCATGATAGGACCTTTGTCGAACTTGAATGGTTCACGCGGGATGTCTTTATCCCAAGTTCGAAGCGACCCCCCGATGGCAAAAGAGAGCCATGCAAGAGCGTGACATCCACCCCGCCCTTAGGGACGAGGCTTCCAAAGTCGCTCTCATGCGGCCCTGGTTGGTTGACGTTTCATCGGGTCGCTATCGGGTGAAAGCCTAAGCTGTTCGGTTGCTAGCATTTGTGAGTATTCGCTTCTATAGCTGAGAGAGCGTCACTTTAACTACGATCTCTTATAGTAAATACCGCTGTCCACTAACGGCTCTTTCCATATCCATAGCCGCCTCCATCACGACCTTTCGATGTCCCTTGGTTGTAGCTTGGAATATTCGAGCTACCGCGTCTGTTGTCTTGACTTGTCTCGATAACTCTTTCTCGCACGGCGTTTTCTAGGACTTTGCGGAATTACTCCACCCCAAAATGAGGGGAAAGTGAAAGCGCTATTTGGGTGGTAGTCGAGTCATAAGTCCTTTTCAAATAGATGATGCCTATGTTAGGTACTGAGTCTCATCAGGTCCGTCATAGCACAACTGCCGCCTTTAGTTTGGGTAAGTGCCGCTTGAGCCTGGAAGAAATATACCTATGGTTGGTTGAAAGCCCGAAGCATTACATAGGTATAAGGGCTGGCCGAGCCAATGGATGCTTAGTTGGCTGCTTTCGTTTGGTGGAATAAGGTAGAGACGTTCCGGAAGAAATGAAAAAGGGTGTGACGCGCAGCTACTTGGAGAGCTTGGAAAAGAAAGCCATGCATGGGTACTCATACCCGTTGAAAGAGATACGATCTGCGGCTGGGTCTTCGTCCATTGAGGATCGAGGTCAAGTTCGCTTCCGTTGACTGCCCCGGTAAGTTGTAGCCCGGGATGACCGATCACGTTACATGAGGAAGTGGAGGTGTTTGTTAATACGATCTCCAGCCGGGTGGTCGAACCGTTAACGAACTCTGAACCAAACAAGAGACTCAATTGAGACGGTGTACAGGCGGATGGAGTGACTGAAGTGTTTGGAGTGTGTTTTGGCTTGCTGATTTGATCTTGACTGAATACGGGAGCGTGAATTGGCGCAGAAGGTTGAGTTTGGCTAAGTATCTTTATCTGAGGTTTTGAAAAATAGAGATAGATAGCTACCAGTAAAGCCATGGTGAGAACCATTGTGAGAATCTTGAAAACGGTGGCCACTTGTTGAGTACGATGATGTGTTAGAACTTCTTTCGCATGATACTCTAGCTCATTCATTTGGACCCTTTATTGCTCAAAGTTTTGGAAAACTTGCCTTATTCCCTTCTCAAAATAGCACAGGATGGCAGCTGAGTTTGTGACTGGGATATGAATAGAGGTTACGAACTGTGACCACGGTATTATTCTTTTGGTGATGGCATTTACGAAGTTATCGATATGGTGAGAGGCTAATGAATGTGCCTTGTGCAGTGACGTTGTTTCCGAGTACAGACGGTCGTCCTGCTTTTTTGGTACAGGCTTTTAGCGTGTTTTATGTTCATCACTCGCGCCGGGAAACCCCGTCTTTTGGGGCGGGGAGGGATAGGCGCATATTAGCTCGGTCTCCTTTGGTTCTCTATGTATGTCTGTAATACATCCAGGCTTGCGCCTCC
>JAJYGA010000152.1 GCA_021785255.1 Actinomycetes bacterium | reverse complement strand
TTTCTGGAAGAGCACTGCCGCAGGTAGCTGGCAGCGCGTAGGAACCAGCACCTATCCAATGCTTCCACCCGAATTCGGCGCGCCAGATGTGACCGTCGAGGGCACATTGCTGACGTCCATGACTGACGCGACCTTCGTCGCACACGGTAATTTCAGCGGCGACGGCACCGGCAATGCGGTCGCGTTTACAAACGGGCCCAAGGGTTGGGGTGTGATAGCTCCTGGAGCAAACAATACCCTTGTGGCGACAGGCAGGCCATCGACCGACAACACCACGCCGGGCAATTCATTTGCTGAAACATTCAACCAAGGTCTATTAGAAACAACTCAACAGAATTACGATTTTTGGGCAGCAATCGGATCGACGTTTTCACTCGTCACCGATTGGCGTTGGGATGGCACGCACTTTGTTGACGCACACGATAACGTGTTCCGAGCAAAGCTGGTTGCAGCGCCCAATCCTGCCGCGTCAGCACTTCCGGAAAATACCTGTCCGTCCTCCCCTGGTGACGGTACGTACACGGCATATTATGCCGGGCCACCACAGGAAGCCCAGGCTGGCAGTATCCAGGTTTCAATTACGCAAAATCTCGCAGGCGAGGGCCAAGGGGTAGGTATCTGCACCTTTAGTGTCTCCGGCTCAATGCCCGTTGCCTTGAAGGTCACCACCAATTCTGGCGCGCAAGAGTGGATCACCGTCCCAGCTTGGCTTCTCATCGACCCCGTCTTTGTAGGACTCCCTGGCCTTGGCCTGCCAGGGACAGTGAACTTTGGTTCCAGCTATTATGCCTATGGAGAAAGCCCCTTCTTCATCCCTGGCTCTCTTCATGTAAGGGCATTGAGCCAGCGGATAGACAATATGTACAAGTTGATCGTCACGATTCGCTCCGGCACGCTCCTCGGGTTAGCACTGGACTGATCCAAGACGAATTGCCGGACCTTTTTGGTCGACCAGACCTGAGCACCTCTCACCGGACAGGCTCCACGTTGCCGGCTTCAGTTACTGCCTGACGCTTCCGGCTTGAGTATTTCATCAACTCGCTACCAGCTGTTCCACGAAGTCGTTTACACAAACTCCATCAACTTGTTTCAAGCCAAAGAGCTCGCGAGATAACTACGCAGGCACTACGCGTTGTGTCTAGGATTGAGAGTTGCCAACCTGGGCAATTGACGGTGGTTTGCCGATCACGTGGTGTCATTACCTTAAAGATCTGGCCGAAACAAACACACAGACATTCCCCAACCTTACTTTGGCACGCCTGTAACGTTTGAACATCGAAACGGCGACTAACTCATCGCAGGAGCTAGTAAAGTAATCAGTGGAATTCGGAGCAAGTCGGTTGGGAAAGAGACTACTAAATTACGCACTTGGACTTAACATTGCCCTAGTCGTGGGTCTGTTTTTTGCTGCCTATTTTGCTCATTCTTTCGTTATTGCAGCCTCTGCGGTACATCAGCTTGTAGACACTGCTGGAATCGCCATTACCATCGTTGCACTCAAGCTTTCCTCTCGTCCACCTACCAAGAAACACAGCTTCGGGTTCGTGAGAGCTGAAGTTCTAGCGGCGCTTACAAATTCGGTTCTCCTGGGAATCATCACCTTGGCAGTTCTTACGTCTTCTGTAATAGCAATGTTCTCCGATCTTCATCCCAACGGCGAAATCATCTCAGTAACGGGTATTGCAGGCTTAGGAGTCAACCTCATATCGCTCTACCTTCTATCTCATCGTCCAGACGCACCGATGAGTGTAAAGTCAACCGCCTTGCACTTCCTAGCAGATTCGATCTCATGGGTAGTTGCAATCCTTACTGGAATCCTGGTAGCAGTAACGCAGTTGTCGCTGTTTGATCCAATCGGATCCCTTATAGTATCGCTTTATGTTCTCATATCCACATGGAAACTGATTACAAGAACCCTAAACATATTGTTGGAGGCAACTCCGGAAAACACTAGTTCCGAGGACATGTCAGCAACTCTCCTATCACATCCGTTCGTATCTTCAGTTCATCACATCCATACATGGAACCTTTCCTCACTTGAACGAGCAATCTCAGCGCACATAGTTCTTGAAAACATATCTTCACTCCATCAGGCTGAACTAGTAGTCTTTGAACTCAAAGAACTTCTCCGAGAAGAGCACGGTATTACCCATGCAACGCTGGAGGTAGAGTGCCATCCCTGTCCGTCTGACATACACGAGACAGAGCTAGGTGCTTGGCACGGACACTGAGTTTCGAAGTGTCCTTCAATTCCCCGGTCTAACTGGAAGATCTTCACCACAGCGGTCTCAATCAGTAAGACAGTGTCATATTGAGAGGACTTTCACCTCAATAGGCGGTCCACGATGCCCAATATAGTGATCCCCAAAAACGTTTTCATAGATGACATCTCCCTGAGTCAATCTTCTATGATGTCAGGTCTTGAGAAACATCCAAAGGGCCCCTATCTGTGTCGTTGGCCTTCCACAAAAGGACAGTGTCTGCAGCCATTTTCACAACAGTACCCACGTTCTAAGTGCGATAGAGCCGTGAACACATGAAAGGACGTTTGCGGATCAATGTAGGTCTTGCTACCCCGCCTTAGTGCTTCCTCATGTCTTTTGAGAATTTCCGCCTTCTCTTCGTCAGTGCAGGTAAGTCTGTCAACATTAGGAAGAAGCACTCGTTCAAGCAGCGAAACATCTAACTGGTCGTGATCCATTAGTCCGAGTCGTTCGCGCAGCCAATCGTGTCTATCCAACTCCAGGTCCAACCTCTATCGCCGCAACCACTTTATTGCTCTAAAATCCTCAAATCTGAGATTCACATTAGACATAGGTTGTATTCCAAAAAGATAAATTATCAAATACCACAGCCGAACGTCTCTATAAAATGATAGTTCCATTTAGGATAGTCACCTAGCAGGATAGAGTCGTTCTGCCCACGTTTTAGAACCAAGGATCGGAGAGTCTTGCAGGCTTACGTTCTTATCCAGACTGACCTCGGACGAGTTACAGACATACTGAGAAAAGTTAAAGAGATTGCCACTGTACAAAGAGCTGACTCTGTTACGGGTCCCTACGACATAATTGCACTACTTGATGCCCCGTCGGTCGAAGAAATCGGGAGAGAGGTGGTAGAGTCCATACAGGTAATAGATGGCGTTACAAGAACTCTCACCTGCCCTATCGGCAACTTAGATCACTTCCACTGATCAGTCAGACGTTACACCTGGAGATAGTTTTGCTGTTAGTACGGCTATCTTGGAATAAAGGGCGTCTTCTCCGCTACGAAGGTGATAACAGGATCTAGTCCTCCGACAAATAATAAAGATTTTTATAACGCTAGTGTCGGACAGGGAAAACAACTTGTGTGTTCCGTTACCTCTACCTCACCCAAGTTAAAATTTGCATCGTGAACGTCCCCGTCCTCACGGACGAGACTTCTCGCCGGCTTGTTGGGGTTGCCTAGCGTCGTTTCCATCACGTAACGCGACCAACTGGTCTGGCGTCGACGAATCGATACTGTTCAGG
>JAJYGA010000068.1 GCA_021785255.1 Actinomycetes bacterium | reverse complement strand
GTCAAAGTTGGGAAATCCTTGCCCTAAGTTGATTGCCCCTGTTCTTGTTGCAAGCTCCGACATTGTTGCAAAGATCGTCGAGCCGAAAGCTTGCATTCGAGAGACCAAATAGGAGTTCGTAGTTGGCACTCTCTCATGTTACCTCGTAGGGGTGGTTGGCGAACACCGATATTGTGACGTTCCCATCCAGGAGCATATACCAGGTGGTTTCAGTCAGCAACACTCGCTGCGGAGACAGCGGCGCATATGATTAGCCTTGTTTACCATTACAACGACCCGGGTGTTACTCACGCAGACAAATAGCTGATCATGAAATGCCGTTGTGAGACTCTCTTGCACTTGCAGTTGTTTCTCGTTCCTCGGTCGTACGAATAAGTTAGTTACCGAGTGAGTTCACGTGGTAAGGGTTGCACAGAATCGATTAGGCCTCTTTGGCAGGAAGAAACTTCGGTCGAATTTGAAAAAGGAAAAACCAGGAGATGGCCACAGTTATGATAGCTGAGATGAGACTTCCGCTTAGTCCGGCCAGTAGATAGATAACAATAGAAGCAAGGTTGACGACAGTCGCCAAAAATATCAGATCCCATCCTCGTTTGTTCATTGCTTTTAAAGGTTTTGCGGCGATCAGATAGAGAATGCCGTATCCAACGGCCATCGCAATGGAAAGATAATAAAATATGCCAAGTGATGTTGGACACGCTCCAAGTGCGCAAGCTGCGTTTATGTAGCGTGAAAGTGCTAGTAGAGACCAGGCACTCAATAGAGAGACGACTCCTGCAATCGCAGAGAGGAGCCATGCCCAGTTGGCCAGACCTCGGTTGAATCCCTCCGGCAATGACGGAAGCTTCTCTGAGAGACCCACGAGAGAGTCTTCTAAGTGTCCTAGCATTTTCATTTGTAGCTCCTTTGCTCATACTAGTTCTTAGTATTTTCTCATTGTAACCCTTTTTCTCGAGGTTTGAAGGTTGTAAGGTTGCATTTGTGAATAGCGCAACCTAATGTAACCAAATAATGCCGGATTTGGCAAAATGACGTAAGTGTTTTTGAGAAAGAGTCTGATTTGGACAATATTTTTGAGGAGATGATGTGAGTTCTAACAATGTTACCCTGATCGAAGTGGCGCCTCGAGACGGGCTCCAAAATGAATCCACGATGTTTTCTACTGATGACAAGGTGTCGATTATTGAAGGTGCCTTTGCAGCCGGTATGAGACGGATTGAAGTCTGCAGCTTTGTGAATCCAAATCGCGTTCCGCAGATGGCAGATGCTGAGGCAGTACTTTCAAAGTTAAGTGACGGTATCTTTGACGGAGCTATTGGCCTCGTGCTCAATGAACGAGGACTAGATAGAGCCCTCGAGACGCCATTACAGGAGATCAACTACGTCGTCGTGGTTACGGATACCTTCTCACAAAAGAACCAAGGTATATCTGTGGCTGAAAATCTTGCTGTAGCGAAAAAGGTTATAGAGCGTGCTGAAAGGGCGGGATTGAGAGTTTCGGTTACACTTTCGGCAGCTTTTGGCTGCCCGTTCGAAGGAGAGGTTGAGGTAACCCAGTTGGTCGATATCGCGCGTGAAGTGGGAAGCTTCATGCCTTTTGAGATTGCTTTAGCGGACACGATTGGCGTGGCGGTACCAACCGATGTCAAGCGAAGGATAGAGGCCGTAAAAGATGTGATTGATCCTGCAATACAGCTCAGATGTCACTTTCACAATACGAGAAATACGGGCATTGCTAGTGCTTGGGCAGCTATCGAATCAGGTGTGACTCAGCTAGATTCTTCCTTGGGAGGTGTTGGGGGATGTCCATTTGCTCCCAATGCGACCGGTAACATCCCAACTGAAGACTTGATCTATATGATCGAGCGGTCAAATCTTCATAGCGGAGTCGATGTAGAGTCCTTATTTCCCGTCATTGACCTTTTGCAGACAAGGCTCGGCAAGGTGGTGCCTGGACTTCTTTCCAGAGCTGGAGTTTTCCCGAAAGAGCCGAGATGATGACTCTTTGTTGCCGCGATACTCGCATGGAGCTCGGCACGTAGTTATGAAGATTGATTTAGTTGAAATTAGAAGATTGTCTCTGCCCTTTAAGGAGTCTTTCCGTTCTGCTGTCAATGAAGAGATCGTCAAAGACGTTTTTCTCATCGAGATCTCGTCAGGTGAATACGTTGGCTATGGAGAGAGCGGTACTACAAACAACGCATTTTATGTGGAAGAGACGAACTCTTCATTGGAGTATGTGCTCGAAAATTTCCTAATCGACTTGTTGTTTAAAACAGAGATACACTCACCTTGGGATGTGTCGTTCGCGTTTGGCCCGATACGACGAAACTATATGGCCAAAGCGCTCGTTGAGTGCGCTATCTGGGATCTATTTGCAAAGTATCAAAGGTTGCCCTTATGGAAGGTAGTCGGTGGAGTTAGAGATGAAATAGAGGTTGGTATAAGTATTGGACTGCAGCCTAACGATGATGTTTTATTAGAAAAGGTGGCTTCTGCAATAGACGAAGGTTATCGAAGAGTTAAGTTAAAGATTAAACCAGGCAATGATATTGAACCTCTAAGGCGCGTGCGCCAAAGTTTCCCCACGGTTCCTCTTATGGTAGATGCTAACTGTTCTTATACTCTCGGAGATCTGGAGGTATTGCGGCAGTTAGACGACTTCAATTTGATGATGATTGAACAACCTCTGTCCTACAATGACCTTTTCGGGCACTCGCTCTTGGCTAAGGAGATAGACACGCCACTTTGCCTTGATGAATCTATATGTTCAATAGAAGATCTCAAGGTTGCCCTTGAACTTGACGCATGTTCTGTCGTGAATTTAAAGGTAGCACGGGTGGGTGGATTAAGCACCTCTTTGGCGATTGAAAAGATGTGCAGAGAAGGCGAGGTTGGCCTTTGGTGTGGAGGGCTCTATGAAACTGGAGTCGGTAGAGCATTGAATTTGGCAGTAGGGTCATTGGAGGGTGTCAATCTGCCTGGCGATACCTCCCCATCGTCGAGATATTTTGCAAGAGACATAATAAAGGAGTCACTCGAATTCGTTGCTCCTGGAACTATCGCGCTGCCTAAAGAGCATGGGTTGGGAGTCGAACTTGACAAAGAGTATATTGATTCAAGAACGCTATATAGCAAAGTGTATGAAAATCCAAGGTAAGCGGCGAGTTTCGCAGGCGCTTAATAATCTCCAGTATAGTTCGTCATAGCAAGTGGCTTCAGCGATACGCTTACTCTAGATGGGTATGCCTAAATAAAAGGGGGATCGATGACCCAGTACAGATATATTGAGGTCGAATCAGATCAGGATCGTGCGTATATAACGATGAACCGGCCGGAAAAACGCAATGCTTTGTCTCTTTCACACATGGAAGAACTCATCTCCGCGTTTACATGGGTTGCGAGCTCTGAACTAGCTGGCGTGGTTTTGAGAGCTAATGGACCTGTGTTTTCTGCAGGTCATGACTTTGCCGATATGGCGGGTCAGGATCTAACTTATATGCGGAACTTGCTGAGAACGTGTACCGAACTCATGACGTTAATATCTGAGATTCCTCAGGTGGTGGTTGCGCAAGTACATGCCCTGGCTACCGCTGCAGGTGCTCAGCTGGTTGCTAGTTGTGATTTAGCGGTGGCGGCCTCGACGGCCGGTTTTGCAGCTCCCGGTGGCAAAGGCGGATGGTTTTGTCATACACCTATGGTGGCCATAGCACATTCGATTGGCAGAAAGCGTGCTGCTGAGATGGCGCTGACGGGAGATGTTATAAGTGCTGAGACTGCCGTACAGTGGGGTCTGATCAACTACTCGGTGGAACCTGAGTTGCTAGTTTCGGCGACGGAGGATCTGCTTACTAGAGCAACGCGAGGTTCGCGTTATTCCAAAGGCTTTGGCAAGGAAGTTCTGTACAAACAGATTGATCTCCCAATCAAACAGTCCTATCAATTAGCCGTTGAGGCGATGGCGTCTGCTTCCCAAACCGAAGACGCCAGAGAAGGAATGGCTGCTTTCCTTGAAAAACGTAGTCCGAAGTGGCAACATAGATGAAGCTTAAATAGTGGGAATATGCTCATATTTTATTTTTGTGCAAGTGCTCTCTGGGACGTCTGGCTTATGAATAACTGTTGCTATAAGGAACTTTGTCTCAAGAAGTTGGTGTAAAGTTCCGAAAAGCTCCCATGTGGTCTGTGCTAGACAAATCCGACAGTCGAAGAGTCGTTGTTCTAGTAAGAGGTTTGAAAAGGGTTCGTTAAAAACCGCAAGTGCGTTCAAGCGGAAAGCAGACTGTGAAATGTGGCATGAAACTCGTGTGAGTTGCCTGTACACATGATCGTAGAAGCCAAATCTGGTTTGACTTTTAGGTTTAGCCTCGTAGCTCAACCTATGGAAGAAAAGATGACACGGCGTTTCTTGTACAGTATTAAAGGAGAGTTGAATCATGGAACATGAGATAGGCAAAAGAGGTCAACGCCGGTTTGTGACTCTAAGTCTGTCACTACTGTTGGTCGTTGCAGGTATTTTCGCGCTTAGCAATTCTGGCTTGATCGGGCGAAAAATTGGTGCACCTCCACGGGTTAGTGTCTCTACCACCTCTACAGCCTCGACAAATCCCAATGTGGGGACAAGCGTTCAGTCTCAGTCGTCATCTCCTAAACCTTCAGAAGTCTTCAACGTTGTGAACTATGGTGCCGACCCAACGGGACATAAAGATTCAACGACTGCCATCAGGGAAACCATACAGGCTGCTGAGGCGAAGCCAGGTAGTGAAGTATACTTCCCACCCGGGCGTTTTATTCTAGATCAACCATCTCCTAAGTTATTTGACTTTGTAATTAATAAGCCTATAGAGGTTGTGGGAGCGGGAATCGACAAGACGACGATAGTCAACGAGGTTGGACAAAAAACTCCCGGAGTGAAGCTGAGCACAGATATGTTCGCCATTGAGGTAGCACCTGGTCAACAAACTGGCGGTGGCAGTGGAAGTACAATTACGAACATGACGCTAGATAGTGCTAGCTATGATGCAGGCACGGACATCATGGACTTTGCTAACCACACTACACTGAGTAACCTAAAGGTACTTGCCGCCCGAAGTTCCAATACCTACAACTACAACTCTTTTGGTGTTCGAGTGATAGCTATCTGCAATCCAAATACGATATCTTATATTTATCGTGTCGATAACGTAATTGACAATGTGACAATTATTGGACAGGGCTCTCAGGGAACTACTGAACTTGACTTGTCGTGCCAGGTGGGTACAACGGCGTCGAACATCAATATTCAAGGTAACGGAGTTGATATTTTCTACTGTCATAACGATTCGATAAACAACGCCAACCTCACTGGCGGCACCAATGGAAGCACACATTTTTATACATGGGTTGTGACCGGCTCAAACAACATCAGCCTCTCCAACATAACGACCAACGGGATAGGCGGCGTTATCGCGCCTGACATTGTACTTGTTAGTCACAATATATATATCACCAATGAGACAATGCAAGACAAGGGTTCGTTCCTCTATATTGGTGATTCCAGAGATGTTTCCATAGCCAACAGTTCTCTGGGCGGTATTGCGATCCTCCCTAGAGATGCCGTAAGTGGTGTGAGTGTCAAGAATACCACCTATGTGTCTGTCAGGTGTAAACCTTCTGCTTCAATCTCCGCCTTGTCAGGTATGGCGTGTCCAACTGTGGGTTAAAGATCTGTGGAAGCTGTTGGGCTTTGCCCAGTAGTAAAGCTCGGACATGAATTAAATATTACGCCCAAAAGCATGAGCAATGAAACGTATTCCCGTAGTGGTAGTTTGCCGCGCTGGTAATGGTTACGTCGGATAAGGAAAAGCCGAGAGAATCTTAGCTAAAACATTTTCTTCATAAGACAGATATGGCTGCTGGTAGTGGCAAGATTTGTTGGTTAGGATATGAGGGGTTTAGTTTTAGGACTTCCTACTTCGCCGAGGAGCAAGTATCATTTCATTATGCTTTTGAGAAGCAAATGTTTACTAGCATTTGGATGAGAGAGAGATGCCTAAAAGAGTCTCAGTTGTTATCCCTACCAGAAATCGGTCACCTATGTTGACTAGGTTGCTGGAACAGATTGTGCCCATGATTGGCGATGAACTTGAGCAGATTATCGTGGTGGACAATGCATCTTCTGATCAGACCAGTGAAAGGTTGGCTGAATTTCCCAGCGTGACCTACATTCGAAACGAAAATAACCAACTCAGCGCGAGAGCACGTCAACAAGGATGGGATGTAGCATCCGCCAAATATGTATGTTTTATCGATGACGACAACCTGATTGAGGAAGATGCCCTGGCTGTCTTGGCGGACTTTTTGGATGCTAACGACAATGTAGGGGTAGTTGGACCAGTACAACGACGATGGTCAGATGGAAGCATCTGGTGTGCGGGTGGGCGAATTAATCGATTTTTGGTGGTCAGTTACGATAAGCAAGTTGGTGATTCAAGTGATAGCGTTGAGGTTGATTTCCAACCGAATGTTTTTATGGTGAGAAACGAACTCAGGAATATTGGCGTGGGGTTTGACTGGAAAAGATTCCCGCACAACTGGTCAGAGGCTGACTTCGGGAACAAAATACGTGCAGCTGGTTATAAGGTAGCTACCTGTTTTGAAGCCGCCGTTTATCATGACATCGACTATTCAGGTTACTTTACGCGCATTAATCCAACGAATATATTTGATCAAGCGCAAAGCAGAATTGTGTATAGAAAAACCTACTGTAATGACATGATTACATGGCTCATTTTCGTCTTTGTGGTCTTGCCAGTTTCAGTGGTGGCTTTAATATTTACAACCCGAACTAGAAAGGATCGAAAACGTCTTTTGGCTTTGTATCTGAAAGGGACTCTTTGTGGCATCCTTACCTCATCGAAGAGTTTTGACGGACGATTAAACGCTGCATGAGGTTGTAAATTTGAGGAAAAAGTGTTTGAGAAGTGGTTCTGCAAACAATTGATGCTAGCTCAAGACGAACTCTCGACGCGACCCAGAGCCATTCTGAGTAAGCAACTCGGCCTTTTGTCCTAAAACTTACTAATTGTGACGAACACGGTACTAAAAGTGTGGAGTAACCTTATGGAAATGCGGAAGGTGACTCTCCGATTTCTAAGCGTGGTGCCGTTCGAGTGATGAATATGTAATGGGCGCCATATGTGCTTGGGTTATTGCTTTCGGAGTGTTCTCGGGTGATACTATATCTTCCGTAAACCTAATCAAATAAGGTTGCTGTGTTTACAACAGAGGAGTTTACGTTGCCGAGATGTGGTTTAGATGCCAAATCGATGGATGGACTAAGCCGTGTCTAGCAACCTAACCCGAGCGTTTGTTGTTGTCGTGGCTATAGCGTTAATTTTAATCGCTGTGACCCTAGGAATAAAAGTAGTTCTGCCTGCAACGGCAAGTTCCTCGGGATCGCCACAGCTGGCAACCGCTGCTTACAACTCTTTTCAGGTAGCGGTAAATGAGTCCGGATCTGTAGTGCCTGCCTCTGTCGAGAACTTAAACTTTGCCGTGGGCGGGACAATTGCTTCTATAGGCGTTAACGTCGGCCAAAGAGTATCGATGGGTACCACACTCGCTACCTTACAAAATGGTGCTGCGATGAGTGCCGTTGCTCAAGCTGAGGCTAACCTGTCCGCGGCGCAAGCAAAACTCAGTGCGGCCCAGAATCCTTTAACCCCCGCTGAATCAACTTCGCTTGAAACGGTGCTTTCGAATTCAGAACAAGTTCTGAGTCAAACAGTTGCAAGTGTTCAGCAAACTGCAAGTATCGATGCTCAGAACGTTCAGAGTGATGAAACTGCGTTGCAAAGTGTTCAAAGTGAGTTCAATAGCGCCAACTGTTCTTCGAGCGCCAACTCCTCATCGACTCTCTGTCAATCTTACAGCACGCAGATGGATCAGGATCAGAGACAACTGACGCTCGACCAAGAACGAAGTCAAAGTGATGCTGCTGCGGGTTCGCTTCGTGAAAGTGAGGCACAAGGGCAAGTAAATGCTGCTCAGGCTGCACTTAGTGCTGCCTCTACCCCCAATCCTTCTTTGATATCCGAAGCTCAAGCGCAAGTCAACTCAGCGAATGGCGCATTGCAGCAAGCGCAGTCTCGTCTCGTGGAGTACTCACTGACTTCTCCGGTCAAGGGCATTGTTTTGTCGATTAATGGACAAGTCGGTGAAAACGTTACGGGTGCGCCGACGGCGACGCAAACTTTACCTGGCACCACAACCCCCCTTAGCTCTGTGGCTCCCAATGTGGCAGTATCACAACTGCCATTCATAGTTATCGGACAGCCTTCTCGACTGGTCGTGGGATTTTCTTTTCCCTCTGCAAACATTGGTCAGGTGCAAGTTGGGCAAAAAGTCTTGATAACCAGCCAAAGCGTAAGTCAGCTCAATCTATCAGGCAAGATTATGGCAATATCGGGTGCTCCCATCAACGTCAGTGGCGTGCCTTCTTACTTTGCTACTGTAGCCATGGACTCGAGTAAGGGGTTGAGCTGGGGAATGTCGGTAGGGGTGTCTGTGCTGGTTTCCAAAGTCACTTCGGTGCTAGCGATTCCTATCTCTGCAGTGTTTACGGTAGGAGGTGTTCCGCGTGTTAATGTCTGGAACGGCAAAAGCGCGGTCGAGACCACCGTAACTCTTGGAGCTCAAGGTTTGACGCTGGTGCAAGTTACCTCGGGACTTGCAAAGGGACAACAAGTCGAGTTGGCGTCAAATCAAGGCTTTGCGCAGGCAGGCTTACCTTAATGGTGGGAGATCCTGACGAAACTTTGGAGTCAACGTCGAAAGGACTTCAATCTGTAGACAAAAACTCTACTGTTCGCAGGGCTTTAAGCATTGGAGCGCAGAGTCTTGCAACTTCAGTTGCCGTAGTGTTGGTAGTGATGACATGTTATGCATTCAACATGTCATCTTCAGAGGCTAGACAGACAGTCGCTGGTCTTTCACCCGATATGGTTCTAGTATCTCCCGTTCCGCTTTCATCTACAGGGATTGACTATGGGATATCTTCTAATAGTTTGACATTGAATGATGTTGAGACCCTTGGTCAACCCGGCTCCATCCCAGGAGTTGCATCAATGGCGCCCGCTACCGTTTCTCGCTCTACACTCACCTATGATGCTCGTTCAGTATCAGGAGAGGTCGTGGGGACGACTCAGTCATATGCAAGCACAGCGAACTTTGAGGTACGTCAAGGACGCTTCATAGATACTCAAGACGTTGCCAACTCTGCCTCTGTGGTTGTTTTGGGATCAACTATCGACCGGGAACTCTTTGGTACCATAGATCCCATTGGGCAAAGTATTACCATCTCCGGCTCTCGGTTCTCTGTAGTTGGCGTACTACGTTCAAGAGGATTTTATGGTAGTGACAACTTAGATGACCGGGTGATAATACCCCAGACGACTATGTGGTCAAAGATCATGCCTGGGCAGGGAGATGTAGTTAGTCAGATATTGTTTCGGACTCGTACTCCTGCCATGGCACAACAAGTGGCACGAGAAGTGGATTCGTCACTCCTCCAATTGCATCAAATCTCAAACCCTTTTTTAGCCAACTTTTCGATAGTTACTCAGAGCCAACTTGTTGCTACCCAACTGGAGTTGGCATCAACGTTAAAAAGGGTGTTACTTGTTCTTAGTGTCACGGCGCTTATTTTTTCGTCCACGTATCTTTATTTCATGAGATCGCAGGAAGGGAATACAAGCTCTGATATAGGTGTAAATACACTCAAAGATACCATGCTCGTTGGTTTGTTGGGGTCTGTCGTTGGTGTGATTGTCGGGGAGGTTTTTGCGAGAAGACTCCTAGGTATTTTGGCGCCAGCAGCTAGAGCAGGCGGTTTTATCTCTTTAGAGAATGTCGTGATATCAATAGCTCTGGGAGTTTCATTTGCAGTTGTTTCACTTCTACCAAATGTGATTGGCAGAAGGTCAAGTTGATGTGTAGGAGCCAATTCTGTGTTATGATGCGCGGCTATGGCAAAGAACCTAGAAACTTTATAACACGTTCGATTTCGATATAGTAATCTGTTTTCGAACACTTAAAGAGTATGATCCGCCGATTTGATGTCTGCGTATCTTACTTGGCCTATCCGCTTGGGTGTGACGATTTGGAGATGAAGTGTCTCTAGAAGAGATTGACCGGCAGCTTGCATTAGATGTGTCGGAAAAAGCGGCGCAGAATCTACTTAGGATTCGACGTGAAGGGTTCTTAAAGGGCGAGTCAGGACGAGCTCTAAGTGACGTTGGCGACCGGATATCGGAAGAGATAATTAGGTCGATGATTGAATCCGAGAGACCTGATGATGCGATCTTATCGGAAGAGCAGATGACAGAGGACCAGCGCCGCTTTTATGCAGAGCGCGTTTGGATAATCGACCCACTCGACGGCAGTAGAGAGTTTGGCACGGAGGCAAATGCCGATTGGGCGATCCACGTAGCGCTTTGGAATAGATCGCAATCAGACACGAATGGGTTCCACGAAGGCAAAATAGCTCTCTCTGTCGTTACCATTCCAGCTACCGGTGAAACATACACTTCGTTTTGGACGCAAAAGAGAGATTACGATATAGAGACTCCGATACGCATCGTTGTCAGCAACACTAGAGCGCCTGAGTGGTTGTCTGACCTAGGAGCCTATCTGAATGTTACACTCCTGCCCAGGGGTTCGGCGGGAGTGAAGGCTATGGAGGTGGTTGCTGGAAGAGCCGATGCCTATGTGCACTCCGGGGGACAGTATGAGTGGGACTCCGCAGCTCCTGTGGGAGTCTCTTTAGCTGCAGGCCTACATGCTTCTCGACTGGACGGAACTCCATTGAGATACAACCAACCAGATCCGTACTTACCTGATTTAGTTATTTGCAAAAAGACTTTAGCTCCTTTGTTGCTGGAAGCTATCTGGAAGGTGAACGGAACCAATGCGATCTAGGTTATCGAATTTAGACAGGCTGGAGTCGGAAAGCATATATATCATACGCGAAGCGGTGGCTACTGCAGAGAGACCTGTAATGCTGTACTCCGTGGGGAAAGACTCCTCTGTGCTACTTCACCTTGCGCGAAAAGCATTTTTCCCAGCTAGACCCCCTTTCCCTTTGCTCCACGTAGATACAACTTGGAAATTCTCTGAGATGTATAGATTTCGAGATGAGGTGGCAAAAACTAGCGGAATGGAACTCATTGTCCATCAAAATCCCTACTGTCTGGCGAACAATATTAACCCATTCGACCATGGTTCCTCAGTTCATACGGATCTATGGAAGACGGAAGGATTGTTGCAGGCTCTCAGGGGGGGCAACTTTGACATGGCATTTGCTGGAGCGCGTAGAGATGAAGAGCGTTCGAGAGCAAAAGAGAGAGTTTTCTCAGTCAGATCTAGCTCTCAGCGATGGGATCCTAAGATGCAACGCCCTGAGTTGTGGCATCTATACAATACCATGCTGTCTCCGAGTCAATCTCTCAGGGTGTTTCCGTTGTCGAACTGGACCGAATTTGATATTTGGAACTATATCAGAAGGGAGTCAATCTCTATAGTATCGCTTTACTTTGCGAAAGAAAGGCCCTGTGTTGAACGCGATGGAGCTTTGATCGTCGTCGATGACGACCGCTTTCGATTTCTTCCTAACGAGACATCTCGGCTTAGAAAGGTTAGATTTCGGACGCTTGGGTGTTATCCGCTAACCGGAGCGATTGAATCGGAGGCAACATCTATTGAAGAGATAGTTGAGGAGTTAGCTAAGAGTTCTACCTCTGAAAGATTTGGAAGAGTCATCGACTACGACGCGTCGGGATCGATGGAGATAAAGCGTCAACATGGATACTTTTAGGCTCCTTGACATGCACCTATGGAAGGTAGTGGGTAGTGATGAGTGTTGGAGTTAACGTTGACGACAAGGATCTTCTCAGAGTTTTTACATGTGGAAGTGTTGATGACGGCAAGTCAACCCTAATTGGGAGACTCTTGTATGAGTCGCAGCTTGTGTATGACGATACTCTTGCGCGGTTGACGGAAGATTCAAAGAAACATGGGACGCAAGGTTCAGATATAGACTTTGCATTGTTGGTGGATGGACTTCTTGCGGAACGAGAGCAAGGAATCACCATAGATGTGGCCTATCGTTACTTTTCGTCCCAGAAGCGTTCGTTTATTCTTGCTGATACTCCAGGTCACGAGCAATATACACGCAATATGGTTACGGGAGCTTCATCTGCTGATGTTGCGTTGATTCTTGTAGATGCCTCAAAAGGTATTTTGACTCAGACCAAAAGACATAGTTACTTGATCAAGCTCTTGGGTGTGCGACAGGCGATTCTTGTAATTAACAAGATTGACCTTGTCGACTACGATGAGGAAACGTTCGTAACGTTATGCGACGCTTTCCAAACTTATGCAGATGAAATAGGTTTGAAGGAGACCACCTACATTCCAGTATCTGCGCTTCGTGGAGATAATCTTACCTCAAAGAGTGTGCGTATGCCCTGGTATGACGGACCTACACTTATGTCGTGTCTCGAATCGATTCCGTTGGACAGCGAGGTGTACGATCAACATTTCAGAATGTCGGTTCAATACATCATTCGACCTAATTCGGAGTTTCGAGGAGTTGCAGGAACAGTCGCGTCTGGGAGACTATCAAAAGAAGATGCCGTTGTAGTTCTGCCTTCTGGAGCTCTAGCGCATGTTGAGCGTATCTTCTGCGGAGAAACAGAACTGCAAGAAGCCGTCGCGGGGCAGTCGGTAGTTGTGACTTTCCATGAAGATGTAGACGTGAGTCGTGGTGATTTACTGAGCGCGCCTGAGAAACTTCCCCAGGTGGCTGAGCATTTTCGAGCCACGATTGTCTGGATGTCCAATGAAGTCATGCTTCCTGGGAGAACCTATCTTATTAAGATTGGATCGCGGACCAGCACGGTCTCCTTTGAGGCGCCACGATACGAAGTGAATGTGAATACATTAGAGCATTTAGCTGCGAGAACACTTTCTTTGAACGCCATTGGCGTGTGTAACGCAACGCTAAGCACACCTTCTCCTCTTGAGCGCTATGCGGAGGTACCAGAAGGTGGAAGTTTCATCGTGATAGATCGTTTTACGAAAGACACGGTAGGCGCAGGAATGGTTGATTATGTGCTCCGTCGATCAGACAATATTCATTGGCAGACCTTCGAAGTGGACCGAGAAGCTCGTACCAGGTTGTTTTCGCATCGCTCTGCTCTGATTTGGTTTACGGGACTTTCGGGAGCTGGAAAGTCCACCATAGCCAATCTTCTCGAGAAGAAACTGTTTGCTCGAGGTATGCACACTTATATCCTTGACGGCGATAATGTGAGATCTGGCCTGAACAAAGATCTGGGGTTTACAGAAGCAGATCGCGTAGAGAACATTAGACGTGTTGCCGAAGTTGCCAAGCTCATGGTAGACGCGGGGTTAGTTGTCCTAGCCTCTTTCATATCGCCCTTTAGATCAGAGAGAGAGTTGGCGCGTAATCTCCAAAAAGAGGGAGACTTCATAGAGGTTTATGTAGACGTTCCGTTGGCGGTTGCTGAGTCAAGGGATCCCAAAGGGCTTTATCGAAAAGCACGCGCGGGCGAACTCCCCAACTTTACCGGAATCGATTCTCCCTATGAACCTCCCGAAAGTCCTGAGATCCATATCCAGAACTCTCAGGGTGATCCGGAGGAAGCGGTAGCGATTATTATGCGGGCACTCGAATTGAAAGGTATTATTAGCTAGCTTCCTCTTTTAATTTGGTCAGGTGATGCTATGACTTGGTATGATTTGACCGATCCGGCCCGTGAACTTTACCCATCATGTTTCTTCGCGATTCTGCGTGCAAACATTGGCTTTTATGCGAAAGACCAGTTCATTTTTCTTGAACGAGATGAAACCTCCGGGATATCCTCGTCCGATAGGATAATGTGGCAACACGTCTATGATAAGTTGACGCAGCACAACAAGGAGGATCGCGGTCAACTCTCCGAGTTTCAGTGCTATCAGCCCAATTCCCCGTGCTGACAAAAGGATCTTCGGTGACTTTATGTATGGTCTGTCAAGAGAGATGGCGATTAGTTTCCTGATTCCGTGCTCCTTGGCAAACTTTGCGTATCCTCGTGCATAGTACCCCTTCTTCCGGCACGCTTCCAGGTAACGTAACTTTCCCTCGTCGTGTTCGATGCGAGCAGATATTCTGCCGATACGTCCATGTTGCCGAACACGGATTTCGAGATCCCAGTCCTCCCCGCCGGTGAGTTCCTCGTTGAATCCATGGAGTTGGAGGACGAGGGACTTCTGAAAAAATCGAGCTGCTTCCACGTTTGGGTTCTCTAGGTACATAGAACGTTCATAGGCGCGTACAGCTGTCCAGTATCCGGTTCCAGAGGTATACTCCGGTACTACCGCAGCTACGTAGTCATTGGTTATCAGGTCATAGGCTTGAGCTGCAACTTGTGGCTCAAGGATCATGTCTGAATCGACGAATCCAACGATGTCGGATTCACAAGCTGCCAGCCCGATGTTGCGTTGTGCGGATCTTTCAGGACCTCCACGAAGTACTCGGAACCCGAACTGTGCTGCGATCTGAATGGTATCGTCAGTTGAACCGTTATCAACAACTATGACTTCACACGACAGCGTTTGGTTGTGTATGGACTCTAAACATCTGTTCAGAGTTCGCGCAGAGTTTCTGGTCGGAACCACAATTGAAACAAGAGGCGTCGTGGATTTTTTCATGTGACTCATATCGCGATGTCCTGAACTCTCATACCATAGTCTTTGTAGCAAAGAAAGGTCTTTTGCCTTTTAATGCGACTTACCTATGATTTAAAATCAAATAACTCAGTGATCTCATGTCGTGACATTCTGCTCGCCCTTTTCTCATGGTTACTACTCTAATTGATACCTATTCCAATATCTTGGAGAACTTGCTCGTTGTTATTTCCGGAGAAGCTGAATGTGCTTTGAGACCCCTCATCGTACGGCATTCTGCTCGAAAACTCGAGGTGAGGTCAAAGGGTTTTCATTAATCTTTGATATCAAGAGGTACCACTACGTGCCACTGCTCCGGTGCTATCGATATCTGACGCTCGAGTTCTTTGGCTATAGTCTGCGTAATGTTCAAAACCTTGCTTGATACGCTATCACCTTGGACTTCTTTCGGAAAGATCGGAGGTCCAAAAAATAGATGATGGCCTCCGTCGGATTTCATGAACCCGATTCCGGGGAAGATAGGCACACCTGTCCTAAGTGCGATTGTCGCTGGTCCAGAAGCCATGGGGACTTTTTTGGAGAAAAAATCGACATCGATGGCATTCCCTGAGATGTTAAAGTCACAAGTAAGTGCTACAAGTTTCCCTTCGCTGATCTTGCTAATAATCTGTTTCGTTACAGCACCATCTTGTAGAAATATCGTCTCAAGACCCAAGGATGTCCGAAATTTGTGAGACCATCTTTCAAATACAGGAGGGTCTAGGGGTCCAAAGATAGCGGCTAACGGATGAACTTGATTAGCAATAGCTGTTCCTGCCCAATCTGGATTTCCCGCATGAGAAGTAGCAACTATCGCTCCTCTGCCTTGAGCGAGCCACTCCTTAAGGGGCTCGTCTCCTTCGGTGGTCAGGTCTCTACCTGATTGGGCTGGACCGGCTACTAAATGTGCAAGGTTTTCAATCCAGAACTTGACGTAGGATTTAAAGGCCAGGATATTTTTAATCTCAACATCAAAGTTACTAGACATGCCACGAGAAACCAGTTGTTGGGCTTTGCGAGAGTATCGTCTTCTATCAGGTTGAGATGCATAACGTACTAGGCCCCAAATGGTGGCAAAGGTGTTATATCTGGAGACAGGAATCAGTGATGCCATGGAGGCCGCGGCGACAAAAGGTGCGATACTCATAACTTCGTCGAACGACGTTGTCACCGACAGGCTTTCCTTCGTGAAATGAATTATCTGGCGTAAACGGCTTGAGAGATCGTAGGTCATTTGTTGTCCTTGTTCGCCTTTGATTGAATTGTACAGTGGTATTCCGCTTTTAGATTAGTACTTCGACTTATTTATGGCCACTGGGATCTGACTCTTGGTCATTATCGATAGGTTTAGACCTGTAGATACCATTTAGCTTGTGCATATCTCTGGGGATTAGTTGCTGCTAGTGCTAGCAATTGTCCTTTGATATTGGTGATATTATCCAAAGTGCCCTCGATGGTGTTTGTCGAGAACTTTGATTCTATCTCTAATTCATCTGTTGGCGTGATGTGGCGGAGGGCTCAAAATGTGTGAGTACCTGCTTCGTTGATCGAGTGATCGAAAGTTAATTTATAATACTAGCGAGGAGCGTTTGTTATTGATATCACCGACGACCTAAGGATCTCCAATCCATCACCGAGTACGTATATTAAGTCCAGGATCTGGTTCTCAATTACAACTCACAGGATGAGGGTAGATGTGTTTGACGTTTGCCAAGAATTTGTAGTGACACTTGGATGTGACCATTGAGATGGACTTTGTGTACTGGCTTAAATGTCTAAAGAAGTCGAGAGTTTAAATACTCCATGGCGATTTTTTTTGTATTTTTGTCATTGAGCAATGTCTATTGTGAAGTTTTCGGTAATTCGACGAAGGATTAAGTTAATGTTGCGTTAGCGGGAAGTAGATCG
>JAJYGA010000074.1 GCA_021785255.1 Actinomycetes bacterium | reverse complement strand
ATCTCAACCGCCGTAGGACATACGGTCTTTAGACGTGGAGGGATATCGCACGCTAGGTCTAACAAGACACAGCACAGCGACCCATTGAAGCGTCAACCAACCAGGGCCGCGTGGAGTGGCTATGGAAGCCTCGTTCGTAAGGGCGGGGAGGATGTCACTAGCCGAACATACACTTGCGAACGATGAGCCTCGCAGTATCAAGGTCCATTTCGTATCTCGAAATCATTGATAGGGCGGATGTGGCGTTCCTGAAGTGCAATCTATCTCCTTTCGCATGGACATTTTGAAAGCGTTGTCATGGATGGTTTGGTTTGGACTCTATCCACCATAGACACTTACAGCGTATCTATGTGAGTTAGTCAGGCATCGTTGGGTATTATCGTGGTGAATTTCTCCACATACCTACAGCAGTGTTGTCTTTTATACCTCAGGACCCTCTGAAAGGATCCGTCAAAGAAGTTGTCGTAAGTTATGAGCCATATCGCAGAGAGAAATATCAAAGCAAACTGGCACCTTGATCATAGAGTCACGGAGCGCTATACAATGGATCAAAAGAGTAAAGGGAAAAAGTGCTAGCGACGTTTGCGATATTTCTTCGAGAAGGCATAGAAGCATCCATGATCGTCTCCGTCATCATGGCTTATCTAAAAAAGACAGGACAACAAGACGGAGTAAGAGCCGTAAAGCTAGGCATTATCGCCGCGTTAGGGACAGCTCTCGTAGCGGGCGTTATCATATACGAGACAATACATACCTATGCCGGAACTCACACCCAAACTATCATCGAAACGTTCTCTTACGCAGTTGCAGTCGTATTCCTCACCTACATGACTTTTTGGATGACAAAACACTCCAAGGACATTCCCAAAGCACTGGCCAGCAAGGTCGCCGAAGCCCAAGGGAAACAACGAAGAGAAGGTAGTTTGGCTCTTTTTATAGTGACATTTCAAGCAGTAGCTAGAGAGTCATTAGAAGCTATGGTTTTCACATTGGCAATTGTGCTTGCCAACGGCACCGCTGGACCTGAAGTTGGTGCCGCTTTGGGAGTAGCTGCTACTTTGGTATTTGCAATCTCCGTCTACCGTTTTGGGAAACGCATCAACCTCTCACTTGCTTTTCGCACCCTTGGCGCAGCGTTAATGGTCTTCTCCGCAGCACTAATAGTAGACATGATCGAGAACCTTCAGCAGTTGGGTTGGATCAAGATTCTTAGCCATCCCTTGTGGAACACCAGTGCTTATTTAAACGAGTCCTCCAATATCGGAGATATCGCCCACACATTGCTTGGATACGCCGCCCAACCGACTGCCTTAGAACTCATTGCCTATGCGCTTTACCTCACAGTTGGAGTCGCCACCTTCATCCAGCTTACGAAACCTAAGGCCTCCAAACGTCTCTCTTCATGACAGCAGGACTTCGGAGAACTTCTTTACCTTAGCCTACTGAGCCAGTTTTGCAAAGGTCCACTTAAGTTGCCCAAGGCTCACACATATACGCGGCAGTTACGGGTTACAACTTTTTGATGACACTGCTATGGATTGAAGATGTCTAAGCGAATGGGCTCAGTGGCCGCACATCCATCTACTTGTCAGAGTTGCACTGAACAGACAAGTACCTAACTCTCGATCCACCAGCACGTCTCAGGACAGTCTCCAATTTCATTGATGTTTATCAGCTACCAAAAGCGGCATCAGTGAAGTTTCGTTTCCAATCCTCGGATGCTCCAAAGAGGGGTTAGCCCGACTGTGACAGGGCGTAGTTTTGCGTCGCTCCTTCGCGAGGCGTAGCTTCTCAGCGTCGCCGGGTTTAAGACCCCAGCGAGCTTCAAACCTTGCGTCAAGGCGTCGGAGGACGGTCTGCCTGCTGGCGTATGGATATTGCAACCCCTGCGAACGTCGCAGGGATATAGTGCGCGATCCATTGGTGTCAGCATTGAGACGCTTGTGGCAGAATCCGCAGACAAAGTGTGGACCCTTGCGATTTAGTTTGGAGACAAACCCACACCCCGAGCACTCACGGCTCGTGTGGGCAGGATTGACCTCGTGTATCTCGATGCCTTGTGTCTCAGACATCGACTTAAGTTTTTCTTCGACGGCTGCTCTTCCGGCTCTGGTGAGTATGCGGTTCATCCTTCTGGACAAGGAGCCATTCCGAAGGTCAAGAGTCTCGAGTGTGATCGACTTTACCCCGTATCGCTTGACCAGTCGGTTGAGGATTCGGTCAACCTCGTTGCGCACGTACTCGCGGATTCTCTGGTTGAACCGTCGATAGCGGGCGTTCGTCTTCGGTTTGATTCCTCGACGCTGTAGCTCGGCGGTGAGCTTGGTCAGTTGGGCATCCACTTTGCGCAGCCACGGATAGAACTGCCTCCCTGGCTGATCTCCGAGATCGCTAGCAAACATGGAGTTGAGACCCCAGTCAAGACTGATGTCTTTGCCTGTTGTGACCGGCGAGGCTCTGTTGGATCGCTTGACAAGCGTGACCTTAAGCGCTCCATCCCGAGACACCGTAACCTGCGCGAAGTTCGACAACTCGCCAGGCGCATCATCGAAGAACTGGTTTTTCTTTAATGGAACCCATACAGGATGACCCACGTCCAGCGTAGAGATGCGAACCCATAGTTCATACATGCCACCTCGTGCTGGTGTGACCTGTGCCACTGTCCCATCGAGTGCCATCGTCCTTGATCGCCATAGTTGAGGAACGTGTACACGGTGACGACGAACGTGCTTCATCATGGTTCTGAGCAGGGCTAGCGTCTCTGGTGGCGCAGATCGGCGTTCACCGGAGTCGGTTCTGACGTCGTCTGGATAGATCCAAACCGGAACCGTGGCTTCCTTGGCGTAGTGCGCGTTGCACCTGTTGAGCCACCATAGGTCAGCCTTTGTCTCATCGGGCAGTTCCGAGTGGGCGATGATCTGGCAGATCACCTGTTTGGACAGCCCTAGCCATGAGTCAAGTCCTGCCACCACTTGATTCTGAACGGATCGCTTATAGCGTTCGGATAGCTTGGTCTCGAACTTGCCAGGATCTCTGCGATTCCAAAACTCAGTACCATCTTGGACAAATGCCTGCATCTGATTGGCCTGGATGATCTTTGCGGCTCTCTGGTACTCGGGCAGCACTTCGGCTATCTGAGCGACCTTGCCAGCGTTCGCCTTGTGCTGTAGCCGATAAGCACGGACGACTGGCGGTTTCTTCTTTCTCTTCTTGACAGCGGGGGTGGTGGTGTTCTCAACGGATTGCGTCACTGCGAATCATCCGCCGTATCCACCGGAGCCGTCATCGCCAGTTTGACTCTCTTGGTTCTGTGTTTGGCCGAGCGCAAACCATACATACGGGCCGCGAAGCTATAGACGATAGCCATGAAATCCGCCATAAGATCGGAGGTATCGTCCTGTGCGGGATTGGCGACATCGATCTTCTTACCCTGTGCTTGGAGCAGCACCTCAAACCATCCAAACCCGACTCGGCTGAGGCGGTCCTTATGCTCGACAACCAATGTTCCCCATTCAGGATTGGCAAGCAGCTTGGTCAGGCGTGGACGCTCGTCATTTACGCCGGACGCGACTTCTTTCACTACCGCTACGACCTGATAGCCACGGGCGTTGGCATAAGCCACAAGCCTGTCTGCCTGTCGATCCAAATCATCCTTTTGCGGGTGCGAAGACACCCTCGCATACACCGCCGCCATCGGCAAAAGCATCGACTCCGGTTCAGGAACATAGATATGACCAGACGGATCGAAGGTGGCTCCTGGTATCCGACCATTATGGAAACGATCCCACGCTGCCCTATATCCAATGCCTTCTCTCTTGGCATACGTCGATAACTTCACAACATCAGGATACTCCATCATGGAACTGAAAACAACATATCACCTACATTATTCAATGAATCTTGGGACTTGTTATTTACACCTGGATCAAGACAAAACACCAAAAACATTCTTTGATAGAACACCAACCCGACAAAGCGTGTCATCGGCTGCTGAAGCCAGGACGCGTCGAAACCACAAACAACGCTGACTGTCCATCAGTCCTCTAGCTTGAGTGCCGAGATAAACGCCTCCTGTGGTATCTCCACTCTCCCGATAGACTTCATCTTTTTCTTGCCCTCTTTTTGTTTCTCCAACAACTTACGCTTTCGGGATATGTCACCGCCGTAACACTTGGCTAGTACGTCTTTACGTCGGGCCTTAATCGTCTCTCTCGCTATTACCTTTCCACCTATTGAAGCCTGTATCGGTACATCAAAAAGTTGTCTAGGTATAAGCTCTCTCAGCTTTTGGGCCATCTTCCTACCATGATCGTAAGCCTTCGAACGGTGGATAATACAAGAGAACGCATCCACTGAGACGCCGTTTAACAAAACATCAAGTTTGACTAGCTCCGATTCTCCATAGCCGTCCGCTTCGTAGTCCAAAGATGCATACCCTTTAGTTCGACTCTTTAGCTGATCAAAAAAGTCAACAACTACCTCTGCAAGAGGAATGCGATATATCATCTCAACGCGATCTGTGGAGATGTACTCCATCTTTTGCATCACTCCCCGCCTTTGTTGAGCGAGATCCATTAAAGCGCCAACATACTCAGCTGGGGTTATGATCGAGATCTTGAGGTAGGGCTCCTCTATCTTGGCAATCTGCGATACAGGTGGAAGTTCCGAAGGATTGTCCACCTCGACGTGTCCCTCTTTACCATTTAAAGATACTAGATACTTGACAGAAGGAGCTGTCGCGATGAGATTGAGATCAAACTCCCTTTCAAGGCGCTCTCGAACGATCTCCATATGCAAGAGACCTAAGAATCCACATCGAAAGCCAAAACCTAATGCTTGAGAAGTTTCCGGTTCATAGGTGAAGCTTGCGTCATTGAGCTTCAACTTGGTAAGCGCCTCACGCAGATCTGAGAACTCATCTCCATCTACTGGGTAAAGCCCACAAAATACCATCGGCTTAGGATCTCGATAGCCTTCAAGTGCTTTTTCAGCAGAGTCTTGAAAGTCAGTGACCGTCTCGCCGCTACGAGCCTCCCCAACATCTTTGATTCCCGCTATGAGATACCCAACTTCACCTGGACCAAGCTCTGAAACAGGTGTTGCTACGGGGAGTCTTACACCAATCTCCTCGACCTCATGCACAGCCTGTGCTTGCATAAAACGGATCTTTGAATTGGCCCTCAAGGTACCATTGACCACTCGAATAGATGAGACTACACCTCGGTACTGGTCGTAGTAAGAGTCAAAGATTAACGCCTGAGTCTTCGCCGTTGCACTACCTTTAGGGCTCGGAATTCTCTCCACAATAGCGTCAAGCAGCTCACTTACACCTTGCCCCGTCTTGGCGGAGATTCTCAATATCGAGTCTCTATCGATTCCCAAGACCTTGTCGATCTCGCTTGCATATCGGTCGGGATCTGCCGCAGGAAGATCAATCTTGTTCAATACAGCAACTATCTCCAAGTTATGCTCTAACGCCAGGTAGCAGTTTGCCAGGGTCTGAGCTTCAATTCCCTGAGATGCATCCACCACCAAAACGACTCCCTCACATGCAGCCAAGGAACGACTGACTTCGTAACCAAAGTCCACATGTCCTGGAGTATCAATCAAATGTATAATGTGATCCTTCCACGTCACTCTAACATTTTGTGCTTTTATGGTTATTCCACGCTCACGCTCAATGTCCATAGAGTCCAGGTACTGTTCCCTCATCTCTCTGGGATCAACGGCGTTAGTCAACTCAAGAATGCGGTCTGACAGAGTTGACTTACCATGGTCTATGTGTGCAATAATTGAGAGGTTTCTTATACGAGTTTGATCGATCATTTGATGAAAAGCTTAGGCGGAGTAGCCGTCACCACCACTAAAACCTTCTAGACTTGCTACGCTGTTACAAAGAATTTCACTCTCAAAGAGTTTTAGGTAAAGGTAGATATGGCAAACATCAAAAGCCAAATAAAGAGGAACAAACAAAACGAAGTTCGGCGAGAAAGAAATAAGGCTGTAAGGTCCGAGCTGAAGACACGTATCAAAAACGCGATTTTAGAGTCCGAAGGTGGAGTACAAGACGAAGCTGCACTCAAACTCGCCATAAAACGATTGGACAAGGCCGCGGCCAAAGGTGTGATCCACAAGAACCAAGCTGCCAGGAGAAAGTCACGCCTCGTCCAAAGAGTTAGAACTCTTCAAAACGCAGATCAAGAGTAACGCTCCCAAGTAATATCACTTTATCGAAAACTACCTCTTTGAGGTAGTTTTTCGTTTTTGTACCGTAGCACAAAGCGCAGCTAACCTCGCTACAGCTAGCTCTAAAGATACAAAGCTTTCCAGTCCCGACGCACCACGTAACGATCTCTCCAACTCGCCTAGGATCCCAAAGACATTAGCAAATGCCCCAGTATTGAACTTCACAGCATCTCTCCAAAGTTTCTCCACCACAAATGGGGGTGCCTTGGGAGATTGTCCTGTTCCTCTTCGATAGGCATCAGTTCGCGCCTCAATACTATTGAGAGTAGGTGAAGACAAGGCGGCAAGCTCTATGAATCTTCTATTGAGGACAGCCGTAATGATTGGAAAAGCCATCTGCGTACGCTCCAACTTACCCAGAAGTTCAAGCGCTTCCTTCGTCTTACCTTGTACTACAAGATCCGGCAGAGACCATGGTGCCAGATCTTCAATTTCATGCAGGAATGGCCTGATGTCCCCTGCAGTTATCTTTGTATCTGGCGAAAACGCCGTCTCTAGCGTATTGAGCAACGAGGGAAGCATTGAGTAGTCCTCCCCTAGCGCTCCAACGATGGCCGATCTTGCCTCGACCGAAATCATCAAAGGAGACTCAGCGAAACACTTGGCCGCATACTCAGCACCTTTTTTCCCGATCTCCGAGTTTTCAATGACACCATGATCTTTGAGGTACTTCGAGAGACTGCGAGGCAGATTTTTGGTTGTTGCAATCACTAGGTAGTTCGAGTCGTAACTATGATCCATAGCATCGATAAGCAACGATGCATCGTCCTCGGATATCTTTGTAAAGCGTAGGAGCAGCAAGATTCCGGACTCAAACATGGGAAGTTGAGAAAGACTTGACAAAGAGTCACGCAACGTGTCATCGTTAGCCTCTCTATCAACGAACTCCAGGTTTTCTCTTTGAACCTCGATTGAGCTAATGATGCGTTTTGTAAGATCGAGAAGTTCAACTTCGTCTTCACAGACTGCGGCAAAAAACCGTCTATCACCCACAGCTGTCAAGTCACACCTTCTCACCAGCTTCAACTGCCCAGCTCTGTGGATCCATGACAGCGGATATGGTGTCCACGACTCTCTTAGTGCCCTTTACATCGTGGACTCGAAAGATTCGCGCTCCTTGAGCCATACAAAGGGCTACAGCACTCAAAGAGGCCTCTCGTCTCTCTGCGATTTCAAGGTCAAGTGCCTCACCAATAAACCCCTTGTTTGACGCAGACACCAACAAAGGATGTCCCAACGCAGTAAATCTCTCCGTGGCACCAAACAATGCCAAAGACTGCTCCGTGGTCTTCCCCAGATCAAAACCCACATCTAGCGCTATGCTTTGGGGATTGACTCCCGCATCTACCGCCATCGCCGCTCTTTCAACTAAGAACCTTGAGACCTCACCTAGTAAGTCATCGTAACGAGGATCAGGGTCTTTGACTCGAGGTCTCAATCGAATATGGGTAGCAACCACAGCAGCATCAGCACTTGCCGCCACCTCTAGATACTGAGGGTCCGAAAATCCGGAGATATCGTTTCCAATGCAGGCACCTACAAAGAGACACTCCTTAAAAACATTCGCGTTCCAAGTGTCGACGGAGATGTAGGTATCAAATCGCTCACTGAGCGCTTCAACGGCAGGGACGACTCTGTCGAGTTCCTCCTCTTCCGACACCTCTTCGCCTGGACCGGCCTTTACGCCACCAACGTCCAATATGTCAGCACCGTCATTTACAAGCTCTTCTGCCTTGCGTAAGAATGCATCAAAGGAGAAGTAGCTACCTTTGTCGAAAAACGAGTCGGGGGTACGATTTAATACCCCCATTACCAAAGCCTTCGTTGTTAGGTCTATCCCTTGGCCTTTCAGTCGTATCCTCGCCACAGATCTAAAACAGCCTTGAGGTCAAGAGTCTTCGATAACGCAAAATCGTTTCATCGTCGAAGGGATAAGCGTTCAAGATATCAACGAAACGTTGGCGCGCTTGCTCGTCTTTTTTCACATTCTCAAGGAGTTCATTTAACTCCGCGATCACGTCAAGAACCGGTTTAGCTAGTTCCGGCAGACCTAGGCGGATCATCGACTTGACCCTCATGACCTCTGAGGTATCAGGATACTTTGCAAGCAGAGTTTCAGCTTCTTCGTCCCTGCCAGTTGTAAATAAAAGCTCCGCCAAGCGCGCCGCCGCTTTGTCTGAGTCGGGGTCCATCTCTAGAGCCTTTCTCAAAGACTCTTCGTCCCCCTGACTTATAAGTTCGTCTGCCTCAGAGACGACCGGAGCTAGCTTTGAGACGAACTCGCGAATTTGATGCTCCGGAAGTGCTCCAACAAAGGTATCCACTACCTGTCCGTCTTTTACAGCAAAAACAGCGGGAATCGACTGTACCCTAAATGCTTGTGAAATTCCCGGGTTTTCATCCACGTTGACCTTGCATAGCGCCACCTTGCCGCGGGTGTCTGCTACAACCTTTTCAATTATGGGTCCTAATGTACGACACGGTCCGCACCAAGGAGCCCAAAGGTCTATGACCACCGGAACACTTTTAGATCTCTCTACGACTTCCTGTTCAAAAGTAGCGTCAGTAACATCAACAGCAACCATACATTCAAAATAGCTAAAAGGTTGAACTCAACCTGTCAAATACACACCATAAGGTCACACACTGGGCAAAAAGTCCGTCTTCCGCCATTTATAGAGCAAAGGCGCACCGGGTTAGGGCTCTTTTCCATACTGATCGAACAAATGGGTCATTACCACATACTCCAAGAACCAAATTGATCGTTACGAAGTAACGGAGAATCGAACTTTTTGGCGACACAGCTCCAATTTTCACTAGTACATCCTTGTGAGGAGTTGCAGTGGCTGCAGCAGAACAACACCTTTGGTATTGTACCATTAGACATGACATCCATAGATTTCAAAACAATCGACAGCTGGATTGCAAAAGCTCAAGACAGGTATCGACCGCCCTTTAGCCACGAGTTAATCGCTGGAGGAAGGTCAAACCTTACCTTTGAAATGAAAGACTCGAACGGGGAGCACTTTATTTTACGACACCCGCCGTTGTCTCATGTGCTTCCAACCGCCCATGACATGACAAGAGAGTACAAGATCATTTCAGCTCTGGAAGGATCGGTGATTCCTGTTCCAAAAAGCATTGCCCTGTGCACAGATCCCCAGGTATCGGTAAGACCCTTTTACCTGATGGAGTTTGTAGAGGGCCGAATCTTAAGACGAGATGACGACGCGCGTGATCTTGCGCCAGGTGATTTGAGTACTGTCTCAGAGTCCGTCATCTCCACCTTGGTCAGGTTACATCTCTTGGACGTAGACTCCATAGGCTTAGCAGACCTAGGGAAAAAGGAAGGTTACCTGCAAAGGCAGCTAAAAAGATGGAGCCAACAGTTCGAGCGCTCCGTGAGCGAAGTCGGGCTGTCATATCCTGTGGTAGTAGAGGCGCACTCTAAACTTTCCGAAAACGTGCCTCTTGAGCGCTACGTAGGTTTGGTTCACGGCGACTATCGACTTGACAACACGGTGATAGGGGAAGATTTCGCCGTCGCCGCCGTCTTGGACTGGGAGATATGCACCTTAGGGGACACACTTGCTGATCTCGGACTCCTCATGGTGTATTGGACCCAGGCCAAAGATAAAACTTCAGCGCTCAGCTCTGTGACAGAGGCTGACGGCTTTTACACTCGAGAGCAGCTGACCGCAAGATACGCTCAACTGTCCAGTCGGGACATAAGCGATCTACCCTACTACATAGCATTTTCGTACTGGAAACTTGCATGCATCTTGGCGGGCGTATACTCTCGATATGTCCAAGGAGCCCACGCGGGAGATCCTTCAGATGTCTCTATCTACAAAGACCAGATAGAGTGGCTTGGTGAACAGTCGCGGATCTATATAAAGAATCTTTAGTCCTAAAACTCATGGAACCAAGTTCAAGAGTTTAGGAAGCTTCGCCACGACCTTCGATGGCTCCTTGTCCTTTAGTGCAGAGCGAACCTTTGCAGAAGACATCGCTAGAGAAAGGGCATCGTCATATGACACATCTATTGGAACTGTAAGTTTGTCACGGAACTTTCCCCCGACTTGAACGACTAACGTGTCCACCGAGGAGGCCACCAAATCAGCGTTGGCTACCGGCCAGCCACTTTGAAAGATAGAGCCTCCGTGAATCCTCTCCCATATCTCCGACGTCATATGTGGTGTCATTGGAGCAAGCATCTTCACCAGAACGTCGATCGCCTCGTCAAATATCTCCTTAGATACGCCTTCGGAGCCATATCGATAAAGTGTGTTGGTAAGTTCCATAAGAGCAGCTACTGCGGTGTTATATGACCATCGTTCGAAGTCCGCCGTTACCTTGGCAATGGTTCTATGCACAACTTTTTGGAGTTCAAGATCCTTGTCAGTAGGTGGCCTCTCCACGATGTTTAGGGCAACTCCCGGAAAGCTCTCTGCCTGACCTAGAGCCAGCCGCCATACTCTCTGCAAGAATCTATTGCATCCTTCGATAATTGTATCTGTTTGATCTGTCCAGTCAAAGCTATCAGCTGGGGGGCCAACAAAAAGATGAAACAATCTCAAAGAGTCTGCTCCCACGCTCTCAAAGTACTGAATAGGCGCGATTAAGTTGCCCTTTGACTTGGACATCTTGGATCCATTGAGGCGCACCATGCCTTGAGTAAACAATCGTTTGAATGGCTCTCTCACGTCGCTCGAAAGAAGACCAATATCTGAAAGCGCCTTCGAAAAAAAGCGAGCATACAAAAGATGCAAAATAGCATGCTCAATTCCACCAATATATTGATCAACAGGCATCCACTTCGCTACTATGTCCTTATCAAAGGGCAGATTTTCAGCAAATGGATCCGCAAAGCGGAGATAGTACCAAGAGGAGTCGACAAAGGTGTCCATGGTATCGGTCTCTCGCTCAGCGGGTTCACCGCATCTAGGGCATATTGTCTTTTTAAAGTCGGGATGTCGATGAAGCGGTGACTCTCCGGTAGGCAGGAACTCAACATCGTCTGGAGCGATGATCGGTAAGTCAGCCTCGGGTACAGGTACCAGCCCGCAGACTCCGCACTTAATTATCGGAATAGGACATCCCCAGTATCTCTGTCTAGAGACGAGCCAATCTCGCAGACGATAGTTGACCTTTCCAACACCCAGTGAGTTGGACTCTAGCCAAGTTATGGCATGAACCTTGGCTTCATCCACAGTTAGTCCGTTCATCCACTCACTGTTTATCTTGGTTCCAGGTCCGCTGTAAGCCTCTCCATCAAAGCCATCAGGTGGTTGAACCGTCCTTAGGATTGACAGACCATACGCCTTAGCAAAGTCATAGTCTCTTTGGTCTTCGCCAGGTACACCCATAACGGCTCCTGTACCGTAGTTAGCCAGAACATAGTCTGCCACGTACAGTGGAATCTCTTTCCCATTAAACGGATTGATCAAGACGGTTCCAGTTGAAACGCCGCGTTTCGTCTTGGTCATCTCCATGGAAAGTCTCTCGATTTCAGACCTTAACCTGACTTCTTCAACAAACTCTTCAACTTCGAGACGACGACTTTGTTTTACAAAACGCCAGAGATCGGGGTGTTCAGGAGAGATCACTGCATAGGTGATTCCAAATCCTGTATCTGGACGAGTGGTAAATACCTTTAGAGCAACCTCCGGATCTCCCGCAACACTTAGGTTCAGCTCTACACCTACAGACTTGCCGATCCAATTACGTTGCATGGTCTTCACTTGTTCAGGCCAGTTCAGATCGTCTAGATCGCTTAGCAACTCCTCGGCATACTCGGTGATTCGGAAGAACCACTGCTCTAAGTCCTTCTTCAACACCACATCGCCAGAGCGCTCGCAGGTACCGTCTGAAAGTACCTGCTCGTTAGCTAACACAGTTTTACACCCCGGACACCAATTCACTGGTGCCATCGCTTTGTAGGCAAGCCCAGCCTCAAAGAGCTTAATAAACAAGTACTGTGTCCATCTCATATAGACTGGATCGTGACTTTTTAGTTCTCGTCGCCAATCGTATACCGCTCCAAGGCGAATTAGAGAGGCTCTAAGTTCGGCGATTCTGGCATCAGTAAAGGTTCGTGGATGCACACCAGTTTTTATGGCAGCATTCTCGGCCGGAAGTCCAAAAGAGTCAAAGCCTAAAGGAGAAAGGACTGCTTGTCCGTTCATAGTTCGATATCTAACGTTTAAGTCACCAAAGGTATAGTTTCGCACATGTCCTTGGTGTGCCGATCCAGATGGATAGGGATACATACAAAGCACATACGACTTTTCCCTAGGATCGTCAGAAGAGACTTCAAACTCTCCACTTTCCATCCATATACGTTGCCACTTCGGTTCAATTTCGCTGGGGTTAAAGGCTACAGCCATAAGAAAACACTAGCGTCGAAGTGCAAGAATGCTTCACATTGATCGTCAGTTAGCTGAAAAATTGAAAACGCTCAAGACAAATCTAACATCTACCGATCAGGTATAAGCGATACAAGGGGAGACGTATGCCAACAGCCATCAAATTGCAACTTTCATCAGTCGTTGACTCGTACCTTAAAGAGCTTGGCAACTCTGATCCCAAGAGATTACTGGAGTACTCGGTCAATCTCCATGGTGCGTGGAATAACATTCTTGACTCCTTTGGAGTAAGAGATGACGACGTCGTATTGGATGTAGGTACAGGACTTGGGTTAATTCCATTTGACATAGCATCTAAGACCACAGCGAAAGTAGTCGGATGTGATATCTCTGCCGAGTACATCACTCACTCCAAACATATTTTGGAAAAAATGGAGGACGCTAAACTCCTATTAGACAAAACCAGACTGAGTTTCGAGGTAGCAGATATTACCTCCCTACCTTACAGCTCCAACTTTTTTTCAAAGATAATAGTGCGGGAAGTCTTTTCTTATTTAGCTGACCCCTATCAAGCGGCTCAAGAACTCAGCAGGGTAAGTAAGTTGGGTGCCGACATTCTCGTAGAAGACATTGATGACTCGCTTTATATCACGCATCCTCTGCCATCACCAGCATTTGAAACACTTTTTGACATAGTAAAAACACTCCAAAATGACAAAGGTGGTGATCGTACAGTAGGTCGCAAACTAAGCACTTATCTCAGTTCGGTCGGCTTCTCAATTGTAGACGTGGAGGTTATAACAGAAAGTTCACATCTGAGCAGCGAACAGATGTGGGGAGAAAAAGAGTTCATCGCACGGCAGCTGATCGCCTTAAAACCTCAAGCTCTTGAAAGAGGCATCGTAACTGTTTCGGAGTTCGACTCTGCCTTCAATACCTGGCTCTTGGAAGAGATTCACTCTGGATTCAGGATGAACGGACGAATCTTAGTTCGCGCCAAGAAGGTCGTTGACAACCTCCAACAACCATAGTTTTAATGAACTAGTGGAATCTCGCTAAATCTCTCTAAATACGCGTCGATCTTCATTAGATCCTCTATAAGCGCTGCAATACAGTCGCTTCCCACCACGGTTTCAATCTCTTTCCATACCTCTCGAGACATAGCGAAGACTTCCTGAGCCAGTTCCTCTCCTTCTTCAGTCAAGAAAATGTCGTATCTTCTATGACTTCGCTCCCTTTTTTCACAAAGTCCTTTGTCGACCAACGACTCAAGTGAACGGTGAATCGCCATGGGATCGGCAGCTAGGTATCTTGCCCTTGCTCTCGAAGTCATTCCAGGCATTGATGCCAGGTTTCGAATTAGTGCTGCTTCGACTGTACTTAGTCCAAGTCGCCCCACCTTCTCAGCCCACCTCATTTTTAGCCGCCTCGATACCTTCGAGAGCAAAAAACCCGCGTCATTCGTAAGCTCGAACTTAGCTAGCTCCTCCACTTTGATCCTCCTGAACGAAGATTTCAGCCACAATCTTCACACCCTTTGAGAATCTCGGCATTCCAGCCGTTATAAGAGTGGTCTCCAAAACCCCCATCATTTCGGCTGGCGTAGCCCCCGCCCTAACTGCCGCCCGAGCGTGTAACACTGCGGGTTCGTCCGCTCCTAAAGCCAGTAGTTGAGCAAAATGGACGAGCTGCTGAACTTTTTCTGGAAGCGGATTCTCTGCGAGAAGCTTCTTCCGCAGACTCTCAACTTCAAATACACTTTCTAACCTATCGGCAAGTTCTGCCAGTTCAAACCGCTTTTGAATAGATTCTGGAAACTTTCCAAACGTAGACTCGTATCTAGCTTTAATTTCTTCAATACTCATTGCTGTCCTTTCACTTCACTTTGGTCATCGACTCATGAACCAGGCTCAATGCCCCTTCTGGGAGATCAACTCCTCCTCCTAGGGAATTTGCCGCCAGTTCAGCTGTCGCAGCTTCCTCAATTGCAAAGGCTATCGATACAGTGTCAGGGATCGTCCTTCCAAAGACCACGATCCCGTGGTTGGCAAGTAACACGCCTTTAATGCTTGGATCTTTAGCAATCGCCTCTTCAATTCCCACGATCGACTCCCTCGATCCTCTTGGAGCCCACTTTGCAACCGGAACAGGCGACGCTTGTCCAAAACGGAGAAGAGCTTCATACCGAGACGGTATCTCCTTGTGTGCAAGAGCAAATGCAGTAGCACTGGGTGAGTGGGTATGAAGAACACAGTTGACAGCCGGAAGGTTCTTGTAGACAACAGCATGCATACTCAAGATCTCGGCATTGGTTGGATCCACTTCGCCATCAAGTATCTCAGCATCCAAGTCAACTAGGGCGAAAGTGGACTCAGTCAGGTCGGCCGCGTTACTTTTGGTCCCAATAAGAAAAGTAGTTTCAGAGATACGTCCGCTTAGGTTGAGATGCTTTGACGGGGTCAAAATCGACGAGTTGATAACCTTGTCTCTCAGACCTAACAGTTCTTTCACGGTCATTTGATTGTTCACCCCGAACTCCTTCTTTGTATAGATAAATCTACATTGAGCTTAGTGCTTCTCCCTAAGTTGTACGTCATGTGAAACGTAACCTGCATCTTAAACCTAATTGCACCACTAACGAATTACTCGTCCGGCTTTGCCTCCAACTCCACTATTATTTAGTAGCACGCAACTGGGGGTGTAGCTCAGCTGGTAGAGCGCTTGACTGGCAGTCAAGAGGTTCGTGGGTTCGAGTCCCATCACCTCCACCACATTCTCGCAGTTCAGGGCATGTATTCATTAGAGTGCATAGTTTTTTTGAGTACTCCCTGGCCTTACGCTGGCCCCTAACGAGTCTGTGAACTAGAACAAACGCTATGAAACAACCTAGGGCACGTGGAGTTAGTAAATCAGTGTTTGGTACGCATGGAGTGGAAGAGCACTCTACTCAGCCAACCATCGTAACCATCGGCCATAGATATGATTGGGTCGACGATCGTTGCACTAGCGGGCGCATTCCGGAGTTTCGTTGACTTGTTGCCAGCTGAGTCCAAAGAGAGACAACTTCTCGAAAATAGCCCTCAAGTAAATCCTGGAAAGCTTGGCCGCTTTTTTGCAAATTCCCCATCCTGGCCCGAGTAAAATCGGGATTGCTGGCGGAAAGAGAGTCGACGATGACTGACAAACAGATTTTATTTTCGGGTTCGTTGACCAACTGGGTTATAACTATAGTTGCACTAATTCTCGGGCTCGGACTTTGGGACATGTTCCCCGGAGTAGCCATCGTCATCATGGTTGGAGTAGCAGTCGCGTGGATCGTCGTGCGTCTGGTCCATGGGTCGTACGTCGTCACTAATCGTCTCGTCTCAACTGAATTAGGATTGGCAATATCGGGTATCGTGATCGTGTTTATGGCGCTCGCGCATTGACGCTTTCAACAACTATTCAGCTCGGAATTAATGATTTCGTAAACCCCATTTATCGTTGTCAAAAAACCATAATCATCTAGACTTGCTCGATATTTGAGGAACAGAGTCGAAGAGTCCTTAGCGATCAGTTAGCGTTCCTCAGTTTGTATCTGATGGACTTCTTAGCGTTCCGGCAATCATGTCTAGAATTGTTCCACTGGGTTACATCGGTAAAGAAAGCATCCTTAGAACGGACGTTAGAAGCATTCGACCACCCACAAAGCCAAAACAGGTAGCTATCAGGCGTTATGAAACCGAACCAGGTAAACAATCGCAGTTCGATTGGGGAATATTTAGCTACATTGATTCGAGGGGAACAAAAAGACATATTCCTGGGCTCTATGTGACCCTTGGACGAAGTCGTAGGAGTTATCTGGAATTTGCACTCAGTGCCGATACATACGGCCTTATAACTTGTCTGATCAATGCCTTTTTCTACTTTGGTGGACTAACCGATGCGTTTCTCACTGATCACATGAAGACCGTAGTAATCGGTGGAAACGGGAAAGACGGATGGGAGTTCAACTCTCAAATGGCAGATCTGCCTAATTTCTTGGGAATCTCAATCAAACTATGCAGAGTGAGACGACCAGAGACCAAAGGCAAGGTAGAAAGAGGTATCAGATATGCAAACGAGAACTTCTGGCCTGGCAAAACCTCTAGCGATCTAGCTGATCTAAATCAACAAGCCC
>JAJYGA010000109.1 GCA_021785255.1 Actinomycetes bacterium | reverse complement strand
TGGGTACGTGCCCACCAGACTTCCAACTGTTTTCCATCTTCCTCCAGCTCAATTTATTATTAAGAGATTCTAAAAGCCATTGTGATGAATCCTAGGTACTGATGATCAAAGAGTCGCCTATACCTAGAAAATTTTTGAGTAGGTAACGCAAGGAGTGTGAAACTCTCGGCACGTGGCTTAATGGTTGGTCGTGAAGGGCGCGTTCATGACTAAATGCCGGTAGGGCTTCGTAATATGTGGTATTGTGGCTGATTTAGTGATTGTAAAGTGAGTTTCGATCCTGTCGACCTTCACTTACTTTCTTTTAACAGGTAGAATCCGAGTTCTTGCTTTGGAGGGTATCGACGATGAGTTTAGAAGATGGTTATTCAAATCCAGAGAACTCCTTGGGAAAAGGTGGTCCTGCGGGAAGTTCTGTTTCAATTCCAGAAGCATACATCCTTTTTTGGAGTAACTTTGCCAACTTTAGGACCCGAGCGAATAGAGCTGAGTACTGGAAAGTTTTCTTGGTCAACATCGCCTTGTACCTGGTACTGTTTGCTCTTGGAGTCGTGGGTAAGATCGGTCTCTTTATAATACTTTACTTTATTTATGCTCTGGCAGCGCTGGTCCCGTCTTTAGCACTTACGGTAAGGAGGCTGCACGATACAGACCGCTCAGGCGGGTGGATCTTTATATCGCTTATTCCGCTCGTCGGGTCTATCATTCTCATTGTATTTATGATTCTTGACTCAACCCCGGGACCTAATCGCTTTGGTCCGCCATCAGTTGCTAAGGGCATCTCGTCAAACTAAAGCCTGTGATGTGGTTCCGATGCACAAGGGCGATGACGAGTCCTGTCCTTGTGCAAAACGGGAGATGAATAGCTGTGGTTGCATATATATATCGATGGATAGTTCTATTGAAACTTTACCTGGCTAAGAGCCGGTATCTGAAAACGAGACAGCTCTTTTGCCTGCTGCCACCTTTGCCTGATGTGCTTGTGGTCTTTGGACCCCCTCTCCAGCTTTGGGCCAAGCGACGCTCGATAACTATACGGGCGTGAAGATTGGTAGGTAGTGACATTATGCACACCTTCAAGGAACATATTAGCCAGCATTCCCGCACCGAGAGAGGTTGCTTCGATCTCGTTGGAGAGCTGAACCGTAACTCCCGCATAGTCCGATATGTACTGAAGGAGTTCAGAACTTTGAGTCATCTTTCCATCGACTCTCAGTATCTCAATCTCTTTGGCCGTATCTCTTTCTATTGCTTCGACAATGTCAGCTACACTATGAGCAATACCTTGAAGGAGGGCATTTGCCAACTCGCTGCGGCCTGTGTTGCGACTTACTCCGAGGAACACTCCTCGTGCCCCAAAATCCCAGTCAGGTGTGGCGAGTCCGCTAAGCGCAGGCACGAAGATGCACTCATCTAAAGGGTTAGCCTTGGAAGCATATCTTCCTACGTCTTCCACGGCCGCCCCATTCAAAAATGTGCTACGAAACCATTCAAGTGAGGAGCCGCCGGAAAGTAAAGCCCCCTCCACTCCCCATAATATGGAGTCTTGAGTTCCTAAAACGGGAATCCTATAGCTTCCATGTTCACCTCTTCGCTCAAACTTTGGAGGTGACGCGCCCAGGTTAACGTCGATCATCACTCCTGTTCCAAGCGTTGCTTTGGCGTGGTGAGGCATGTAACACTGCTGTCCGAAAAGTGAGGACTGTTGATCTCCTATAAGGCATAGAAGCGGTAACGCTTTGCTGAGATGTTTTGTTACGCCTAGCTCTCCATAGGAGGGTGCTATCGAAGGCAAAAGTCTTTGCTCGATTCCGAGGGCTTTTAGACGTATGGGATCATAGCCTGATATGTCTGTAGTTGTGAGACCGGACATCGCAACATTCGTTGTATCGGTAATATGTCCGGCTCCCAAATAAAATGCGAGCCAGCTATCTAAGGTTCCAAGGGCTAGATCGTCTGAATCTTGGTCTGATATCTGTCCAAGTAGATGTGCATACTTTGTTCCGCTTTCATTTGGAGCGATTGCAATTCCGACGCTCCCTAGTGCTAAACAAGTGGTTGAGGTACGGAGATCCTGCCACGATATTGCCGGTGCAAGGGCCAATCTCTGTGATCTGCTCCATATCACAGAGGTAGCTCGCTGAGTAGTAATAGCTAGACCTCGAAGTTGCGCCGGATGGGAAGATATTGCCTCCTCAAGTACATTTGTTGCTGACTGAGCTATGGCGTTCGCATCGTATTCAATGCGAAACGCACCCTCAGTGACTACGGACAGGGTTTCTGATGCAACAACCTTTACCCGTCCGTCGCTGGTGACTATAGACGACCTGAGCGATGATGAACCGATGTCAAGTACGACTACCGACATCCTGATCGTACCTCCTTGTGTTCCTGCAGGGGTGCAACCGCTTTCATCTTGGAACAAGTGTTGAGGGCGAGCTTTTAAGTTCGCTTAGCTGAACTTGAAACTCAGCTTTACTCAGATCAAGCGCATTACAAATGCTTTGGACCCCGACGGCTGCGATCTCGGTCGCTAACGTGGCATCCATGGTTCCAATGCGTGAACGTCTTAACAGCAGATCAGAAAGTGTTCGAGCACCCTCTTTGTCGACCATGTATTCTATCTCGCCCGTATATAGTTCACCGATACTAGAAAGGTCGTTGACGGCCTCTTTACCTCTTTGAGAGATGAGTCTGCCTACTGAAATTGCCTCGGCTCCATACCTTCTGATCAGGTGCTCGGTAATTTCGGATCGTTCCTGTAGAGATGGGACTGTCTTCGAAATATGCTCCTCTACGTTTTGATGAAGCGCATTTAGTTGATCTTTGTAGACGGCGCCAAGTAGAGAGATCCTCTTTGTCTTGGACCTTTGTGGAACAGAGAGAAGATGACAAACTGCGTCTGTTACTTGTTTGGCCATCTCTCGGTAGGTGGTGAGCTTGCCACCGGCGACGAAGATTACGTTGTTTCGAATTGAAATCGAATGTTTTCTAGAGACCTCTTCAGGATTGTCTTTGTCCTTGTCTCTGACCAAAGGCCGAAGTCCTGACCATCCGCCTGTAACGTCACTGAGTCGAATGTCTGCGGAAAATACTTCGTTGATACCGCTAAGAAGGTATTCAACATCGGAAGGTTCTATGTCTGGAGCCGTAGGATCGCCAGAGTATTTGGTGTCTGTTGTTCCGAAATAGGTGTATGATCCCCAAGGAACGACAAAGACCCTTCGTCCGTCAGAAGGAACGTCTATAGCAGCCGCGCTTTTCAGAGGGAGACTGCTTTTCTTGACGACCAAATGCACTCCTTTGGCTGGAAGTATGTCAAATCCTGGTGGTTCCTTGAAGAATCGTCTGAGTGCTTGATTTGACACGCCGGCAGCCACTACAACTACCTTTGCATTAACAGAGAATTGTTTTGACGTTCCAAGTCTTGAGCGAATGTGAAGAGTTGAACTATTTTGGAAAGTCTCCACCTCTTCCACTTCGCAGTAAGTCAGAACTTTGGCTCCATAGGCTTCTCTTGCCGTTCGAGCGACTGTATTTACGAGTCGGGCATCGTCGGTCAGTGAGTCTGGGTAAAGGAGTCCTCCGTGCAGTTTCTCCTTTCGAATTTTGGGAAGATTTGCTATTACTTCGTCATCTGTGAGAACCTTATGGCGCGGTGCCGATCGGATCGATCCGGCTAGGTCATATCCCCAAAGAGTCATGGAGTAGATGTGGCGCTTAGCAAAGGCAAAGGACGAAGACGCGGAGTTTATAGGTATGGTGAACTCAAGAGGTGAAACGAGGTGAGGAGCCACCTTTTGCAAGATCGCTCGCTCTCTTAGGGCTTCAGCCACTAAGGAGACTTCACCACTTTCAAGATATCTGAGTCCTCCGTGAATGAGACGAGATGACGCTGAAGAGGTCCCTGATGCGACGTCTGACCTATCTATTACCACGACAGATAGTCCTCGAGAGGCGCTGTCAAGTGCTACTCCAGCTCCCGTTGAACCGGCACCTATGATGGCAACGTCGAACAAGTGTTTATTATCGGTGTCTTCGTCCCACTCGTTATAGATTGAATGATTAGCCACAGATAAAACCTACATCTATTTTCGTAAATTTTAGCGCGGCCTTATCTGATCTATATGTAAATGATTGTCAAATAGGAATGAATTACCACTATTATGGGTGTTGTGAGAAGTCCTGATGAGTTATGTGGTCTCTTTAGAGCCTCGGGTCGAAAAGTAACGCCCCAGAGGAGGAGAATCTTTGAACTTCTGGAAGGCAACTCCTCACATCCAACTGCAGATAACATCTATCTAGAGTTAGTCAAAGACATGCCTACGGTCTCTTTGAAGACGGTGTATTTGACTTTGAAAGAGCTTGAGGAGATGGGCGAGATTCAGTGCCTTGACCTTGGCATGGGTTCGGCGCGATTTGATCCGAATGTTGATTTGGAACATCATCACCTCGTGTGCGTTTCTTGTGGGCAGGTTAGGGACTTCGAACTCTCTTTGAGTCAGGATCTGAAGTGTCAGGTACCGGAGGCAATATTTAGTGTGACTAAAGCTGAGATCGTATTTAGAGGTACTTGTATAGTCTGTCAAAGAAACGGTGGAGTCTCCGCAGTTGGTAGCCGTGATAAGGTGCGTATTAGTTAAGTTAGTTGTCTGAGTCTAAGGAGAAGAAATGGCTGAATTGAAGAACTCGAAGACTTTTGAGAATCTAAAAGAGGCGTTTGCAGGCGAAAGCCAGGCCAACCGTCGTTATCTGTACTTTGCCCAAAAAGCTGACGTTGAGGGGTATCCCGACGTTGCCGCTCTGTTTCGTTCGGTAGCCGAAGGTGAAACTGGCCATGCGTTTGGACACTTTGATTTTTTGGCTGAGGTGGGAGATCCCGTAACCGGAACTCCTGTTGGGACCACGGAGGACAACTTAAAGTCTGCCATTGAGGGAGAGACCTATGAGTATACAGAGATGTATCCGGGTTTTGCAAAGACGGCACGGGAGGAAGGCTTTGACGAAGTCGCCGATTGGCTCGAGACGCTTGCAAGGGCGGAAAAGAGCCATGCAGGACGTTTTACACAAGGTCTAGAGGCTCTGAGTTAGACAGATCTAGCAAAGCAGGTAGTTTACTCAGGCGATGTATGGAACAGCAGTTCGTACATCGCCTCTGATTTGAAGAGATTGAAGGATGCCGTGACAACCACATATGATCCCCACAGCCCTGACTACTTGGTCGAGAGTGATCTCAGAGAAGAGCTGACTCGAGTATTTGATCTCTGTCATGGATGTAGGATGTGTCTGCACTACTGTGGATCGTTCCCACTTCTTTTCGATGCTGTAGATGCACACGACGGAGATGCGACGAAGTTGAGCACAAGCGAACAAGATAAAGTCGTCGACGAGTGTTTCCAGTGCAAGATCTGCTATGTGAAGTGTCCTTATATTCCCCCCCACGAGTGGAACCTTGACTTCCCCCGTCTGATGATGAGAGCTAACGCCGTCAGGACAAAAAATGGCAAAAAACCTCCAATTGAGTATATTACTGATCAAGTGATGTCAAGGACTGATCTCGTCGGGATCGTCTCTTCGGCGATTTCTCCTATTGCAAACAAGCTAATTGGGGATAACAGCGGGCCTGTTCGGAAGTCTATGGAACGCTTTGCCGGAGTATCTTCAATGCGTCTGCTGCCTCCGTATGCGAAGGTTCGTTTTACGCGATGGTTTAAGACAAGGATCAGACCCTTCATTGAAAATCGCCGAGCTAGAGTTAGTGTCTATCCCACATGTTTCATAGACTATATGGCCCCTGAGGTTGGCAAGGACTTGGTCAATGTATATGAACACAACGGAATTGAGTGTTCACTTCCTGCTGGAGTGAAGTGCTGTGGCGCACCTTGGCTTCACGCGGGAAACATAGATGAGTTCAAGAAAGTCGCAACGAGAAATGTTGCGGCGCTCACAACCGTGATAGCAGAGGATCGGGATATAGTAGTTGCGCAACCTACCTGTGCATACGTTGTGAAGAAGGATTATCCGATTTATGTTGGAAGTGACGACGCTAAAAAGGTGAGCGCAAGAACTTTTGATGCGTCTGAGTATCTCTTCATGATTCATAGGAAAAAAGGTGGCCTAAAGACTGACTTTGTTGGTGAGGTACCGTCGGAGGTAACGTACCACTCGGCGTGCCATCTGCAGGCTCAAAATGTGGGAGTAAAAGGCAGAGACCTACTAAAACTCATGGGTGTTAAAGTAAACCTAGTCGCGAAGTGCTCAGGAATTGATGGCACCTGGGGATATCGTAAGGAAAACTATGACTCGTCGAAGAAGATGTCAAAAGCGCTGGGTAACGCACTAAAAAAGACAGGTTCCCAAGTGTATGTCGGTGACTGCCATCTTGCCAATACTGCTATCTATGAAGAGACTCTGCAAAGGGTTGAACATCCCCTTTCTATCTTGGCTCGAGGATATGGGATTCCAAAGGAATAGTGTCCCAAACCTAGGTGCCGTGGTCTGGGTGTAAGTCTTAGCGTGAGAAAGGATTTGGAAAGTGTCTAGTTACGCAATTGAATTGGAGGAGATAGAGGACCTCAGGACGTACGAGCGCCACCGAGAAGAGATAAAGAGAGAGATGATCGAGTTTCGTCGACTCAGACGAGTTGAACTGGGTGACATTATGTCGATCACCTTTGAGAATAAAAAGACGATGAAGTATCAGATTCAAGAGATGGCTCGTGCTGAGAGAATGATCTCTGATGAACAGATAGCGGGGGAGATTCTAGCTTACGGGAACCTTATCCCACGACCGGGTCAACTAGTGGGGACCTTGTTCATCGAATTGACAAGCAAAGCTGAACTCATGCACTGGTTGCCAGCTCTTAGCGGGGTCGAAAACTGCCTATGGATTGTTACTCCAAAGGGTAGTTTCCAGTCTTATCCGGAGCAGAGCCATGGGGCTCAGCTTACCAGAGCAGACATTACACCTTCGGTGCACTACTTGAAGTTTGATTTAGGAGATCAAGCCGCAGCTGATTTTGTCAGCTCACCGATAATGTTGAAAGTGGCTCATGAGAACTACGAAGCGTCGGTCGAGATAACCGAGGAGTTGAAACGATCTTTGGCTGGGGACTGGCTGTCCTGACCTATATATAGGCCGCTGCCGTGGCTATCATTGACTTTACGTATTTTCAACACTAAACAACAAAAGAGGTGTAAGGTGAACTTCGACCTAAGTGAAGAGATGCTCGAGCTTCAGCTGACCATGAGAAAGATCGCTCAGGAGAAGGTAGCACCGAGAGCACGGGAAATTGATACTTTAGGTGAGTACCCGCAGGATATGTTCGACTTACTCAAGGACTCTCAGATGCTCGGACTTTGTATCCCCGAGGACTACGGAGGTTCTGGCGCCGGAATCCTTGGTCTGACAATAGCTATTGAGGAGGTAGCAAAGTACTCAAGTACCGTTGCATTAATGCTCTTGTTGACCAGACTCCCAACGGGGCCGATCATGATCGCTGGCTCGGAAGATCAAAAAAAGAAGTATTTACCTCCAATCGCCAATGGTACGAAGAGAGCGTCGTTTGCACTCTCTGAACCCCAAGCAGGTTCAGACGTAGCCGGTATGAGAACCAGAGCCGTACCTGATCCTAAGGTGCAAGGTGGATGGGTGCTTTCGGGCACCAAGTGTTGGATATCAGGAGTATCTCAAGCTGATTGGTACACTGTATTCGCAAAGACGGGAAACCCTAGTTCGAGAGACCACTCTTCCATAACTGCGTTCATTGTCGACCGCGATTTTCAAGGCGTGAGTGTCCCTAGAGTTGACAAAAAGATGGGTGTGCATGGAATCGATACAGGAGAGTTACGTCTAGAGGATGTTCATGTTCCACCAGAGAACGTCATTGGAGAGGTGGGTGGATTCCGCTTAGCGATGCTGGGTCTGAACTCAATGAGACCCGTCGTTGCGGCTCGAGGTATAGGTTTGGCTGAAGGAGCGCTGATGTATGCGGTAGAATACGTCAAAGCCAGGGAAGCGTTCAATAAGACCATCGCGGAGTTCCAAGGGATTCAGTGGGAGATAGCCAAGATGGCTACTGAGATTGAAGCTGCTCGACTTCTTACCTATAGAGCGGCATGGCTAGCCGATCAGGGGAAGTTCACAAAGGAGTGGGTTCCTTATCTGTCGATGGCTAAATACTATGCTACTGAGATAGCAGTGAAGGCATCTTCTCTTGCTGTTCAGCTCCTCGGTGCGGCAGGCTACATGGAAGATCATCCCACAGAACTTTACTATCGAGATGCAAAACAGTTAACTATTGTAGAGGGGAGTACCCAGGTACAGTTGGGACTCATCGGCAAAGCTGTTATCGGCCATGATATCTGGTGGGACTGACATCTGATATGAGTACTTAGACAATCTAACAGAAGGGCCAGTGGCCCCTCTGTTAGTACGATGAACCCGACTTATGGTTCGACGAAGGAAGGGACTTGAGTTCCGTCGATGATGATTACATCTGCTGAGCTCTCTTCAAGTGAAAGCCCCTTGGTTTCAGGGACGAGTATAAGGGTGAGGACGGCTGCTAGTGCCGCTATGACTGCAAGAAAATAGATTGCAAAAGACTCTCCATATGCTTTGAACAGCGCAGGAAATACAAAAGCGGCGATTGTAGCTCCCACTCGTCCTCCTGCGACGGTAAGACCTTGTACAAATCCACGCGCTTTTGTTGGAGTAAGTTCCACTCCAAGCAGACCTGATGCACTGACGGATCCTGGACCTCCTTGCGAAAAGAGGTTCTGCATGCCATATAACAGTAGCCCGATGGCCGGTACCATTGCAGCGCTTGAGCGGGAGTAAAGTCCAAAGGCCAAGAGCGCTCCGGCCATTCCAAGAAATCCGATTATCTGTACTGGGCGTCTACCTATTCGATCAAGAATCGACAGCCCTACTAGAGCTCCAGGAACGGTGAATAAAAAGGTGTTTAAAAGACTAAAGCTGACGGCGCTTAATCCCAGACCTTTGGCGATGAGCGAGGGACCAAATAGGATACCCGAATACGCTACGATGTCGAAAAGAAACCAAAGTACAATTGGAGCAAAGAATCGCTTCCAACTGCGCTGAACGTAGTAAGAGATGGAGTTGTCGTCTTTAACGGACCCATTCGTATCTACTACTTCGGTGACTCCATCGATTTCGGAGATGATCTTTTTAGCCGAGAGGCTGTCATCTGCTATTCGAGCTAGATATCTGGTAGTTTCTGGCATTTTTCGTCGGAGGTAGATGACAGAAGCAGGGAATACGGCACTCACTCCAAGCACTATGCGCCATACAAGATCTGGACTTGCTCCCATGGTTGTAAGTAGAAGATCTAAGAAAGCAGATACTGCGGCTCCAATGACCCAGGTTACGCCAAAGCCAAGTGCCATCGACTTTCCTCGATCTTTGGCGTTGGCATGCTCACCCATAATCATCGGTGACAAGGTATAGTCGGCTCCTACTCCAAGACCTAAGATGAATCGCACAACAATGAGGGTCATGATGTTTGGAACAAAAGCCTGAGCTAGGCCAGCGACGGCCATCAACGTCACGTCGATGCCGTAGTAGCGCTTTCTGCCCTTATTGGCCAGCTGTCCAAATACCAGAGCTCCAATAGCAGCACCCGCGAGGGCAGATCCCGTCAGCAGAGACGACTCAAGGCCATCTAACTTTTTGATGCCGAAACTGGTCAATATGAGAGGGAGCACGACGCTTATCGATGAGAGATCGTACCCGTCGGCAAACACTCCCATACCTGTTGTAAGGATAGATCGTAAGTGAAACCGAGAGAATTTTGCTTTGTCTTGAGGTGTAAACAGTGTCGTCAAAATGTTGCTCCTTAATTGTTATCAGTGGATATCACAAAGTTAGAAAACGGAGTTAAACGATGTCGAAATTGGTTGTGAGTGTTTGAATAACTTGAAGTGAACGTTCGGCACTACGCTCCTGCTTCAGGGTTTTGAAAGCGAAATCATCAATTGGGTGGTATTGAGAGGAAGTTCTTACGTTTGGATAGCGTCTTTGAGTCCAACGGCGAACTAGGTGGTGGAAACACCATATGTGATAATTCGCCAAAGTAACTGAAGCAATCTAGAAGCGTTGCATAACCGGTTGTCTGAAATGTGGTGGGAGGCCGTACTAAACACATGTGGGAGAAACTTTATGGAACATCACGGTGACAGTGCTGGTACTTTTTATATATGGATGCGAGTAAACGTGCTGATGAAAGTCCGATCTCTTGGCCAGAGATACTTACAAAGCTCTCCTTCCGGCAAGATCTTTCCGCAGAGGAATCTACGTGGGCGATGGAAGATATGTTGGCAGGTAGGACTTCTGAAATAACTATGTCGGCTTTTCTTATGGCCCTTAGAACAAAAGGCGAAACCATTACAGAGATGAGTAACTTTGCTCTGGTGATGTCGAAGTTCAAGCGAAAGGTAACTTTGGCTGAGCCCGCGGTCGACACATGTGGTACTGGTGGAGATCGCCGTAACACTATTAACGTCTCAACAGGATCTGCTTTGATTGTAGCGGGCGCCGGAGGAAAGGTTTGTAAACATGGCGGCCGAGCTGCCTCTTCCAAAAGTGGTTCAGCGGACGTGTTAGAGGCCCTCGGGGTCTCTATCGATGTAACGCCGCAGCAGGTCCGGCGTTGCGTTGAAGATGCAGGAATTGGGTTTTGTTTTGCACCCAGTTATCACCCGGCGATGGCACATGTGGCCCCGGTTAGACGGGAGCTGAAGGTTCCTACCGCATTTAATTTCCTCGGACCATTGGTCAATCCAGCGAACACTCCTTTCCAATTGGTGGGTGTCTCCGATCCTAAAATGGTTGACGTAGTGGCCGGAGTTTTGAGACATCTAGGGGCACAGGGCTCGCTCATTGTCTATGGTGAGGATGGGCTTGACGAGATCTCGCTTACGGCATCTACTCATGTCACGGAGATCACAACAGAAGGTGAAAATTCGACTAGTCGGGTTATACGGTATGAAATAGACCCTAGGCAGTTTGGATTTCGACTTTGTTCTATCGAGGATCTTACGGGTGCTTCTGCTAAAGAGAACGCAGATGAACTCATTGAGATCTTAGGAGGTTCTCTAAAGGGTCCTAAGCTTGATATTCTGCTCATCAACGCTGGTGCCGCATTATACGTGTCCAAGGTGGTCAACTCCATTGGAGAGGGAATAGAACTTGCACGGGAAGCGGTGAATCAGGGTTCAGCTTTAAGGGCCCTTGAACGTCTCGTTGTTGTCTCTAATGAGGATCTGTTGAGCGTAACAGATTCATGACGTGCATGAGATGAAATCCAGGCCAATGACCAGTTGCCCGATGTACCGGGTTCCTCGTTTGTGGGGTTGCACCTATGCGGACGAAAATGCGTTGTTTTGTCGATTAACTAGGACTTTCTGGGCTGTCTGATGAGCTTGAATACAGGGTGCCAAGCTCGTTAGCTCAGGTGTTAGAGGTGGCTGGAGTGAATGACTGAGCAATTGCAAATAGTGATTTGGCCAAAGAGAGAGTGGTCAACTGCGTCACTGACTGTAGAGATCCTTTGAGTAACCCATTGGAAGCAAGAACTGAGCCGACGTAACGATCGTTCGCAGACTCCTGGCAGTATGTGGCCCATGTGCCACTTGAGCTTACATTAAAATGCCCCAGGTGAGCCGAAATAGTAGCGTCTGTAGAGACCTCATATACCTCTACCAATGTACGAGCACAGATCTCTCTTACAAGATGGGTCGTTGCTAGTTTGGTAAATAAAGTCTTGGCATCATTTCGCAAAAGAGCTGCTCGTTCGAATTGCTGCCGTTTGGCGTAGATGTGCATCTGAGACGTAAGGTTTTGACTCAGCTCTTGGTGTGGAAAGGGTTGTCGAAGCAGTTTGTCCCCTCCGGATTCCATGTCGCTGAGTTGCAAGGCGCGTAAAGCGCTGCGCGCAGCATGTTTAGAGAGGAAAGGCCCAAACAGAGTGGTATCTTCACTCACGAACCAGTCGGGATCAAGAGTTGAACTCTCCATCAGTCGTTGTTCATCGAGAGAGATCCACCAAAGATCTTGGTGTTTTTGTTGAAAATTGAATCGTGGTTGATAGGTTCGAATCAGTCGCCTCTCCAGGATCTCTGCTTCAAAGATTGATGGGGTTATCGCGTATTCGATTTTTGCGAGACGATGAAGTAGTGCAGGGATTTTTCTGCGCTGTTCAGTACCGAAGTAGCTGCGGACTCGGTTTTGGATATCGTTAGCTTTTCCTACGTAGATTGGAGTTGAAGCTGCGTCTAAAAAAAGATATGTACCGCATCGATGAGGTAGTTTGTTCACTAACGACTGTTTGTTATTTGAACTCCTCTTGTTCAGAGACGGCATAGTCATAAGATCTTCAAGGTGATGAACTCCAAGTTGTCCGGCTCTTTCGATGAGAAGGTGCAAAAGATCTACTGTGGCTAAAACGTCGCTCATGGCTCTGTGGGTGGGTCGATGGTAGGTCTTGAGATATTGAGACAAGGTTCCGAGGCGAAAGTTTTCCACCTCTCCTACAAGAAGTTTGCGACTGAGAGACAACGTGTCTAGGCATTTGATGGACACCGGCATAAGTCCCGAGCGGTTACAGGCAGCATTGATAACTCTCATATCAAAGTTGACGTTGTGTCCAACTGGTATTGAGTTGTCTAGAAACTCCAAGAAACTTGGTAAAACTTCTTTTTCTGAAGGTGCATTACGGACTATTGCGTCACTTATCCCAGTTAATGCCACTATCTGTTGAGGGATACTGTGTCCAGGTTTTATTAAGCTCTCGTACTGATCTGTGATGACTCCGCCCAAGACTCTAACCGCCGCTACCTCTGTTAGAGATGCCAAGGAAGGGTCGTTTCCCGTTGTCTCTACGTCAAGTACGCAGAAGCTAACTTTGGATAGCTCGGTTAGCTCGTGAGCTAAGGTCAGTTGCATGAGGTTATTCTACTTCATTCTCGTGGGAGTGTACATATGTTCGATAAAATGACTACTCCTGACGCTAATCAGTTCAGATCAACGCGGACCCTCAGAGATACCAACGTACATAAACTTACTGATCAATTAGGCACATGTGGGTCAATTGGAGTATCGGTGGTTCCGATGCCAAGAGAGAGAAGTCGATAGTGCTGAAGGATCTCTCAAGGACGACCAATGGTCGAGTTTTGAAACCGTTGGCCCAGGGTCGGAGATGGTCACGAAGTCTTGTAAGAACAAAGTCAGCCTCGTTATTTGTCTTCGACAGTGGATTGTCCTCAATGACAGTTTTCGTCAGTTGTTCGAGACGGTAATGACTGTAAGTCCTTTTGGAGATGGAATTTTGCAGATGTTCCTACCGCTCGATCGATTACTTAAGATCAAACCTTGAGATCGCTAGGATTTGCTTCAAAGTTGTAGCTAATACGTCCGCAGTCTCGATGATGTTAGGAACACTGAGATCTTCTGGATCGGCGACTGAGCTGATCGTATGTGGCGAAGGCTACGGTACTCAAGGAGCAAGACCTGTCTGAAGATGTTTGAATGAGATCTCTCCAACTAGCTCACTGCTGGGAGATCCTGGGCTTGAACCTTCCCCAAAATAGATGAAACGAAATCTCTGCAATGGTCATGATTGGGTCACATTGTGCACACGTGAGCGAGGACCCTGTGGAAGTTTCAACTATGAACTGATGCACATCGGATAGCCGAAGAGACTCACCTTTAAAGGTAACGTGCTTAGCGTGGAAACTCTTCGATATCGATGTACAAACTGTGGCAATGTAACCAGATTTGATGTTACGACAGACGTCGTCTCCAAGTCGTTCTATCACTTTAGTGTGGGTGGCGATCTGGGGATTGAGGGTGAGGAGATAATAAAGCGAGAGATCTTGGAGGTTTCGTGCCGATGGTGTGAGTCTCCTAAGTGGGTGACAGAGATTTAACACCAACTGGTGTTCGTGACTAATGTCGAAGACTATATCTGCTGCGCTGCCTTCGCCATTATGCTTATTATGTGGCAAATGAACAAAAAAGTGGCGACGTAGAACTTCAAGTTCCTCCTCCCTCTCGTAGGCTTCGACAAGGCGAGGTAAGACCTAAGCCTCCGACCTGGAAACTTGGCAAGGTGGTTGGAATCATAGTGGAAACAGAAGAAACGAACACGTTGCAGATAGAGATACCGGATCCGACCCCATTCCTTCCAGGCCAATATTACAATATAAGAATTCCAGTTGACGGAAGACCGAGACCTATTCAGCGCGCCTATTCTGTAGGGTCATCTCCATACCCGGATTACTCAGTGGTAGATGTAGGTATCCGCGAGACCCCTGGTGGTCTTGTTTCTCCAAGGTTAGTTCGCGATAGCTACATTGGCCAGGAGTTGGAGATTAGAGGTCCTTATGGAGCGTTTACCTGGACGGAAGAGAACGGTGGACCGGTCCTTTTGATCGGCGCAGGCTCTGGCGTGGTTCCGTTGATGGCCATGATTCGTTATGGGGTTAACAAGGGGTTGGATGTTCCAATGCATCTTCTATTTTCTTCAAAATCCTATGACTATGTCATCTATAGGGACGATCTTGAGAGGCTTGAAACGGAGAACTCATGGCTCCGCGTTTCTCATACCTTTACTAGAGCTAATGGCGACGGTAGGTCCCGTTATCATCGTCGCATAGACAAAGAGATGATCTCAGAAGTATTTCATGAAGTGAACCCGAAAGTTGCCTACATCTGTGGACCGCCAGAGATGGTGGAAGAGAGCGAAAAAATCTTGGTGGGCTTAGGCATGTCCAATGGGTCCGTCAAGACAGAGAAGTATGACTAAGGTATTGGATTGGTATTGATCGACAGGCCGCTTTGGCACAAAGATGGAAAGCGTTGGTCTCACCTAATAAGCAACGAGTCTTTGGATGAATTGCATTGTTTCGCCCACACCTTAGGAGTTCCGAGGAGGGCTTTTCAGGGAGATCACTATGATATTCCCGAGAGTCTCATTTCTCAAGCGTTAGCAGAAGGAGCTACTCTTGTTGATCCTCGAGAACTACTTCGTCAACTAAAAGCAGCTGGTCTGAGGAGATCACCAACGCGGGAGTGAGTTGAAAATTTAACTTGAGAGCTGATGCCTAAGACACAAAGCCTTGACGTACGTTCGGAGCCTTCGGACGCTCTGGCGACAGAGATCTCGGAGATGATATTACGCGCAGGAGCCGTAGCCGTAGGTGTTACTTCGTCGTCCGGTTTTGAATTTGAGATGAACTTTATTACGCGACAGAAATTTGCCGGGCTAAACGACTCGATGCAGTTTACCTATCGTAACCCGTACCGCTCAACGCACATTAAGACGAGTTACCCATACGCAGAGTCAATCGTGGTAGCGGCTTTGGCCTACCCTCATCCTGCAAAAGGTGAGTCGAACCACGTCGCCGGTTATGCTCGATGGGACTTTTATGGAGAACTACGGTCCATACTTGAAGTAGCTTCAGAGCGTTTGCATGAATTGGGCTATAGATCTCACGTAGTCCTAGATGACAATGCTTTAGTCGATAAAGCCGCAGCACGGCGTGCTGGATTGGGTTGGATAGGCAAGAACTCACTTCTGCTTGTTCCGAAAGTCGGTGGCAACGTTGTTTTGGGGTCAATTGTTACGAATGCAGCGCTTAAACCTACTAACAGGCCAGTTGCATCTAGATGCGGAGGTTGTCAAAGGTGCCAAGTTGCTTGTCCTACCGGAGCGCTTGACAAGCCAGGAGTGGTAGATGTCTCCAAATGCATCTCATGGCTTCTTCAACGAGAGGGTCCATTTCCTTTAGAACTTAGAGAGCTTGTGGGTATCAGGATCTATGGTTGTGATGAGTGCCAAGTTGCATGCCCAATCGGATCCAACTTTAAGTTTGGCTCAAGCATGAAGAGCGAGTCCTCGGATCAAGGATTCGGGTTCTCGTTGCATGATTTACTATCTTTTAGTGATGAGAAACTGCTGCAACACTGTGGAAAGTTCTATATTCCACGACGCTCTGCAAATCATATGAGGAGAAATATTTTGTTGGCGCTTGGCAACAAGGAGAAACTGAGTTCATCAGAGCTTGATGCTCTTTCCAGATACAAGATGAGTACAGATCCAGTACTGAAAGAACAAGCGGTCTGGTCGTTGGCTAAACATGGAGCCCAGGAGCGTTGCTGATTTGTTGTTGGGTTGGCCTGTGCTTGCAAAGCGAGTGCTTTAGTTGACCCGATCGAAGATGAGTCTATCTGAACCAACCACATAGGGACCACGACTATGTCCAATGCCCACCGCCTGGCTGAACTCTTGTGACGTCGTTAAAAGGTCCCGCTCGTATCATCTTAGCTGATGACGCGGCTCGACAGAGTTATCCGGAGAGGTTTCAGGGCCATCGCGATACGTCCGTGGGATTTGAGGTAGAACCAGACACAGCTATGTCAGTGTTCCACAAACCAATTGAATCCACCTCTAAAGTCGCGCATGAAAGTGTATGACATTGGAGGTAGCTCCAAGTCGATAATGGGTGGCTGTCCAGACTGACATGTCCGCCTGAGTCGTCTCGCAGCGCCATAAACGGCTAATGACGTTCTGGTATCGAACTTAGAGCATCGAACGACTCTTAATTGAATAGTTGTTTTTCAACGATTCAATCTGCACGGACCGGGAATCAGCTTTTCACTGACGCTTTTATTTTCAAATAATCTCAATATATCAAACAGGCAACGAGATGCGTTAGACTCCCGTTGGTGAAAACCAGGCACATTCTCCTTACCAACGACTTTCCTCCAAAGAGGGGTGG
>JAJYGA010000113.1 GCA_021785255.1 Actinomycetes bacterium | reverse complement strand
GATATCGGTAGACGCCAAGAAGAAAGAACTGGTTGGTGCATTCGCCAACGCTGGTAAAACCTGGAGACCCAAGGGCGAGCCCGAAGAAGTCCTAGTGCATGATTTCATTGATCCATCCCTTGGCAGAGCCAATCCTTACGGTATCTATGACATCGGTCGAAATGAAGGCTGGGTCAGTGTCGGGGTTGACCACGATACTGCAAGCTTTGCCACGGAGTCTATTTCCAGGTGGTGGCAGAATATGGGATCTGGTGCCTATCCAACTGCCAGCAAACTCATGATCACAGCTGACGGCGGAGGTAGCAACGGTAGCAGGATTCGCCTTTGGAAACTGGGGCTTCAAAAGCTCTCCAACGAAATTGGCATACCAATCACGGTCTGTCATCTCCCGCCTGGAACTTCAAAGTGGAACAAGATTGAACATAGGATGTTTTCCTACATCACCATGAACTGGCGTGGAAGACCTCTTGTCTCGCATGAGGTCATCATCAACTCAATCGCCAACACGAAAACAACAACCGGACTCAAAATCAACGCTGAACTTGACACCAACAGCTACCCGCTCGGAGTAAAGGTCAGTGACAAAGAGTTGCGCCAGATAAATATCGATCGGGCTGAGTTCCATGGTGAATGGAATTACACCATCTCTCCGCAGCACCAATCACATTGACAAGATTATTTCGCTACACTGCCTTAGATGTTCTATAGGCGCTAAATAGAAGGCGTACAACTGGGAAAATGTCCGTCCGTCGACTTTGAAGAACAGTAATGTTCACGACTATGTCCCAAGGTATACATCTCCTACTTCAAGTAGGGAGTAGGCGTAGATCTACGCGTCTTGGAGAGTGGCGCTGAATCCAACTTCAACTAGAGCTTCTGGACCCCATCTCTTTACAAAACGATCACGATCTGAGACTATGACTCTATTAATCCAACTGCTAAGTTCCGGATCTTTTGTCATGATTGTGGCAGAGAAGCGATGAGAGATATAACTCTCTTGAACGTGTTTAGGTGGCTTTCCCCAACTGCGCAGCCGCATAAGAAGGTCTGAGTCTTGAAAGTAGATCACTAACTCAGGATCGAAAAAAAACTCCGCGGAGAAGGCGATCTCGTTCACAGCGTGAGCTGTCATAGCGAAACACCAAGCGGAAAAGTCATAACGGGTCGTCTCGATAGTCGTAGGGAAAACTACAAGCTCACCGTCGTCTAAGGCAGCTTTGAGGGGACTCCACCAGTGTGGCAACACCTGTACATCGTCGTTAATAACGACTACATACGGAGTGTTGCAAGCCCTAATAGCGGTATTTACAGGAGCTGAAAAACCTTGCGGAGCGTTACCGTTGTCTACCACAATTACCTGAAAGGGGTCCTCTGTGCTGACTCGAAGAGAAGCTATGAGGGATCTAGTTTTCTCCGAGGCAGCGTCAAGCGTAGGAACAACGATAGACAGTACTGGAGGTACTCCTAGATATCTTATTGGAGAACTAAATTCACGCAGATTAGTATGACTTTCATCGCTGTGCATAACGACTCGTCCTTCTCCATGCCTGTAGAGCTCTGCTTTTAATGTATGCAAAAAGGTTAGTGGAGTTGAGGGTTTAATCCTCTGTAACGTATGGATTATGTCTTTTGAGAATGCCACAAAATCGGCGTGGAATAGATTGATGCGGTCCAACCCGTCAGAGGCAGGGCCCATAGGGAATGCAAATGAGCTTGGATCTGTCGCTACTGCCTCCTTTACTATACGGTAGAGTTCGCTCGTAGGTTGTGTTCCGACTTCGCTTACGATAGCCACGTCAAAGCGGACTTGACTCAACACTTGTAATAAACTTGCAGATGCATTGTGGTCGGTTGGAGTAAGTACTCTTACCTTAGCAACGAGATCGAGTGTCAGGGACTTTAGGAGGTGGCTCCCTAGCACCTCAGCGTTTTGAGAGCCAATGATCAGTACTACAGTGTCACAAGACTGAGTGGCTTTCCTCAAAAACGAATAAATGGTGTCAACGTTGTCTGTTTCGACGGTTACCGCAATATGACATAGGGACATGCTTGCTTATCGTGTCGTTAGAGCGTTCACTTGAGAGATTTTAGCTGCAGGAGCTTCGTGTACTATAGCTGAATGTTCCCATTTGTTGATAGTGCCGGAACGTGAAAAGTTGACTTGTATTTCACTTGTGAGACGCTTTGTCAGCTTACTGTTTCGCGTTGGCACGATCCATTGTGATATAACTAGCCGACAATGCATTAGAGCATTTTACTTTACCAATGTGTTCGGTGGTGGCGTGCTAGAAGGGCTTTATAAGTAAAGCCCTTAGCTCCCAACCGTTTGCAACATATAAGTGACCTAAATGCCATGTTTTGATTCCGTACTCTGCGTCTGGCGCTAGATCTCCAGTAAAGTAAAGTATTGAACTTTCTACCCAAAATGATACGTGCGTCGGATCGGCGACCGCCAAAATGTGAGGGAAACGCGGTACCCGGATCTCAAGGCTGCCGCCGGGTTCTAGAACTCGGTGGCATTCATTCATGACAGCCAGTCTTGGTTCACCAGCTGGGATGTGCTCGAGGACGTGCGATGCAAAGATGTTGGGAACTGAATTGGAGGCGAGCGGCCATGGCGTTTTTTGCCCCTCTATCTTCAACTCGCCAACCCCATGAACCGGATCAATGTTTAGCCACTTTTCTCTGCACTTAGTTCCTCCACCGATCTCGAGGTTGACTTTGGACTCTAAGTTGAGTTCACGGTGGCTTGCATCTAAGATCCACTTCTCTCTAAATGCTTCGTCATTCTTGATGAACTCGTCAAGGTCTCCGTAACCTCCTTTCGTGTGGTGGAAGAGATCGAACTCTTCCCAAAGGACTTTTTTGCCAAGAGAACGGGCACCGAAGCAGATGTCGGCGTCGTAGCCATGAAATCCTGAAAATGCGTCGGAGTCAAACTTTAGGTTCGATATCGACCAAGGAGAAAGGGCCAAAAAAGAACCGTCTAGGGAGTCTACCTCTGCTTCTTCGTGACGGAAGTCGAGTTCGAAACGTGGCTCTTTCATAAATCCTCGTCGCTGTCCTAACCACCAACTAAGGCTTGTAACTCCAACTGCTCCGATCGCGCCAACTACGGCCACAGAGTCGTCAGAGAAGAGCCTTCGTAGCTTCACAAATATGTGGGGATCTCTAATCTCGAGATCTTCATGAATAAATACAGCACCTTCGATATCGTTTAAGCCTCTTAGGGTTTCGAGACCACGATTGTAGGCTAGGTGGATAGACGCTTGATCACGCAGTTCGATCACAACAGAGTCGGATTCTCCAAAGCGCAAGACTCCCGGCTTAGCCGTTTTTGCGTAGGTGGTTTCATTTCCAATGCAAACGACGATTGCGAACATGACCCCTCCAGATTGGAACTATCTATATATGATTCGAACTTAACGGCAGCGAGCTTTAGAGATTTATATAGCTGAAGTTCGGCTGGCTCCGTCTCGTCTCGACTCTACAACTGGAGATAAAGACGATGAGTCTACTCATCGTCTTTTGGCCAGCAGATACATGCATTTGATAGTGCAATCCAAGTCTATGGTGGTTCAGATCTTG
>JAJYGA010000143.1 GCA_021785255.1 Actinomycetes bacterium | reverse complement strand
CCGCTCGTCGACTCCCCCCCCATAAAAGTGGAGGCTTCGTGAGCTGGCCTCGGTAGACGACGTCTTCGTCATGCGTAGCTTTGAGACCCGAGTACCTTAGTGTTGCTTTTCTGACCCACTGGAGTCCAAAGATGAGCGTGACTACTCCGACGAAGGCTCTTAGAGCCTGTATCGGTCCTTCAGGGCCGAGAAGTTGACGTAGTAGGTCAGTCCTAAAATAGAAACAATAACGACCAGAGTAATAAGAGCGGACAATGCACCGGAGATCGAAGTCTTCTACCGCTTTGTCGTTGTAACTGGCAGCATTATAGCAAAAGCTTCTACCGCCTCAACCTCACTAGCAAGAGCCACAGTGATGATCACTACAGTGTCGCTCGTAAGTCTCCTTGCTCTGCGTTGCGGTTGCTTAATGACTTTAACTGGCTTCGAATTTTGAGCCGTCTGATCTTTCGCGCGTAAGACGCATTATTGTAGCGAGATGCTACTGATCCTGGGTTTCCAGGTGATTTAACAGTTGGTAAACATTGGCTCGGTAAGTAGCTCTGTCAGGTACTATATATGTGGCTTAGCTTTGGCCAAAGTCGATTGAGAGTTGTTTGTTCGGAGGATGATAAACATTTTACCCCCAAGTAGTTGGGTCCCATGGACCCAAAAAGGAGAGATAGTTCGCAGGTAGGAAGATTCATTTAGCCTCTCCTCCTGCGTAAGAAGTTAGGAAGTGGAAGGAGGCAAGATGAAATTTGGCCGCGGCGACGTAAGTTCGTCCTCTGGAACTCCGGAGAACTTGCATCTAACACCCGAAGACTCTGCAGCGCTTGACTCAGCCCATGTTGGCGATATCATTGGTGCCTTTGGTACGGTAAGGGTAGACGAACCACGATCTTCCAGGTCAAAAGGTTTGCGAAGACTCTTTACGTTGCTTGCGATCATGGGTCCTGGCCTTGTCGTCATGGTGGGAGATAATGACGCTGGTGGCGTTGCCACGTACGCCCAAGCAGGCCAAAACTATGGTCCTCATCTTCTTTGGACCCTTCTTTTATTGATTCCGGTTCTCTATGTCAATCAGGAGATGGTAGTACGGCTGGGAGCGGTAACGGGTGTTGGGCATGCTCGTCTCATTTTTAGTCGATTTGGCAAGTTCTGGGGTGCATTCAGCGTCATCGATCTTTTTATACTGAATGCGCTAACGATTGTTACTGAGTTTATCGGTGTAGACCAGGCTTTTAGATACTTTGGCCTGCCTTCTTATGTCGGTATCCCCGTGGCCGCTGTTCTACTGTTTCTTTTTGCGTCTGGAGGAAGTTTTAGGCGTTGGGAACGTTGGATGTATCTATTAATTGCCTTTAACCTGGCTGTGATTCCCATGGCGATCTTTGTCCACCCTAACTATGCTTCAGTGGTGCGCGACACTGTGGTTCCTGCCTTTCCAGGGGGCATAAACGCAAGCCTTCTGCTGCTCATTATTGCCATCGTAGGCACGACCGTGGCTCCATGGCAGCTCTTTTTCCAGCAGTCAAACGTTATCGATAAACGTATCACTCCAAAATGGATACCGTACGAAAGAATAGACACGGCAGTTGGTGTCGTTCTGACTGAGATTGGAGCTGCTGCACTCCTGGTAGTTCCTGCATATGCCCTTTCCCACACACATGCTTTTGGCAACTTTACCTCCGCTTTGGGCACGGCCATTAGCTTACGAACCCACGCAGGCTCGGTTATCGGTGATTTGTTTGCGTTGGTTTTGCTGGACGCGTCGCTCATAGGAGCCTCGGCTGTGACTCTTTCAACTACTTATGCACTGGGCGATGTGTTCAATATCCGCCACTCTTTGCATTGGAGTCCTAGGCGAGCACCCGCGTTCTATCTCTTTTATGCGGCTTTGCTTCTTGTCAGTGCAGTAGTTGTGCTCATCCCTAACTCACCTCTTGGCCTTATCACTACTGGCGTACAGGCGTTAGCTGGAATTCTCCTTCCCTCTGCAACGGTGTTTTTGGTCTTGCTCTCAAACGACAAAGCCGTTTTGGGTCCATGGGTCAACTCAACGGCGCGAAATGTCGTGAGTGGGTTAATAGTGTGGGTTCTTGTGCTCCTGTCAGTAGCACTGACTGTGGCTACGATATTTCCTCATCTTACCGGCGTGGAACTTATTGATGGTTTAAGTATCGGAATGGTGGTTGGTGTTCTTGGTGGTCTGTTCATCATTGTTCGATGGCGCTCTAAGAGATCAAGTGAGTTGGACACCCTTCTGCTTCAACGACATGATAAGGATGGGCTTACCAAGCTTAGAGAGACTTGGCGTATGCCCAAGTTGGATAAGCTGCCTCAAGCCGAGATGAGCATAGGGAAAAAGCTAGGACTTGGAACTCTCAGAGCTTACCTCGTCTTAGCCTTTGTAGTTGTAATAGTCAAGATTGTGCAGTTGGCTATGGGTCACTAGTGTCATCTAAGATCCCCCTTGCCTTCAGCGCAGTTGCTGACAATGCTTTTTACTGATCTAGCGGTTCCACGGTAATTTAAAGTGGAATCCAGAGCTTCTAACTAAAGCATCGACTACGTCGTCTGCGAGAACCCTTCCAATAGGGAACCCCTCTTCATCAACGACCACGAGCGAACTTGATCTTGCTTCTATTAAGGTTTTTACTACTTCTCGCAACGGTGCCTCCGCATCAATATACAGCGGATCACGATCGATGAGAAGATCACCAACTCGATCTGTCGGAGAAGCGATAAATAAGCTAAATAAAGGTATGTCGTCTATGTACTTGCCTTCTTCGTCGACCACGACAGTAGCGTCTATGTCAGTGGCGTGATCTTTGGCTTCTCTTACCTTGGTTGCAACATCGGCTACCGAGTCACTTGGACGTGAAAGGATGAGTACTGTAGTCATAAAGCCGCCAGCCATGGTTTCGGGATACTCTAAGGACTCCTCTAGCGCCTCCGAGATCTCCGGAGGGAGTTTCGAAAGAATTTCGTCAGCTTCAGCTCGGCCAAGGTCTCTGAGAGCATCGACCGCTTCATCAGGTTCCATTTTTTCTATGAGCTTGGCGGCTACTTCAGGTGGAGTATCTACCATTAGATCTTCGACTTCGTCGGGCTCCATCTCCTCTATAGCATCGGCTAGATCTGAGAGATCCATCGATGCTGTGAACTCCTCCCGAGCGTCCTCATCTAACTCTTGCAGTAGGTCCGCAAGTTCACCAGGTCGAAGGCGTCGCAAACCTTTATGTAACTCTTTGAGTTTGAGTTCTGAATCTTCTTCTCCAAATGGTTGCACCAACGACCAGTCGATCAATCCGGAGTCAACTCTTGACAAAGCCTTTAGGCCGCGTCGCTTTTCTGGTCCTGAAACTCCTACAAGATATGCCGTGGTGCCGATCCAGGCCAGATAGAGTTCCTTTGCAATTAGAACAGTCGCTCCTTGAACGTCAACTATTTGACGTCCTATAATGTCGCTCTGTAATCTGAGTTCGCCCTTACGTCTCTCCCAGGGTCCTGGACCTGCTCCTAGATAGGTGATGGTTCGGGAAGAGGCACCGAAGGGTTCGATGCGGGTCGCTGGTACCAAAAGTTCTTCATCTCGCGAGAAGTCGTTCACGACAAGCCCTTTCACGTCTGGGTATCTGGCGTCACCACTCCATTTGACGACGACATCGACGACTCGTCCTAAGGCCTTCCCTGAGGCATCGTTTATCGACTTGGCTAGAACTACATCCAAAGGAATAAGAGACGACCTAACCGCTAGACGATCCAAAAGAGTTCCCCTTCTAGTTCTTCGGATACTCACTTATTGAACTCGCTTTCCGTTACATCTTCTATGAATCGTAACGATCACGGTATACCTTTACGTGCTGGGTTGGTCTTGTCCCCAAGATCAACGTATCTGCTCTTTTTAGATTATACAACCCAGGCTAAGACTGTGCGTGTGTTGTATAACCCAACCAGTGATCGTCAGTGCCAGCGGACAATATTTTTCTGTCATCAGGGCCAATAAGGTCGACGGATTTGGCTTGTTCTGAGATTGTTCACTTCTTAGGCTGTATCCATCTTGGCGTGGCAGTTAGGTATGTTGCGTACTGATCTTCCAGTTTCGATAACAAGTACTGCTCTTCTTTGGGGACTACTATTTGATCAACGTAGAACCAACCCAGCATCGACAGTACGACGCCTAAGAAGGAGTTCTTGGAAATACTTCGACCAAGAGCCGTCGCTGTGGCTCCAAGATATATGGGATTCCTTGTGAAACGAAAGGGGCCAGATTTAACGATCTTTGTTTTCTCATTCCCCGGATTAGGGCTTTGCCCATCTTTGATCATTGTGATTGCTGCCCACAAAGAGATAAGAGCGCCACATAAAGCTAAAAGTTTGCCTGTGCTCGCTTTGAATCTGTGTACAGATGTGCCATGACCTCGATGAGCCAGAAACTGTGAGGCCGTTATACCCAGCTGACTTAACGAAACTATTATGACTGGAGGAGGTATGGGAATGGAACCCAGCGAATCTTTAAGAGCGGATGTTTTTGTGGCCATGTGGTAATAGATAAGATACTTTTCCTTAGAAACTTACTTCAATTTGATGTTAAATCACTTGGGTTGTGCTCGGACAGACGATACAAGAACCAATCTAGAGATCTGACCTAATTCTCAAACCTCAATTTAGACGAGGAGGTGCTTGGCGTAAGCACCTCCTCGTCTTTTATCTACTTTGGTTGCACTTTGAGGACAGTAATGGTGCCTGAACCCTGGTTGGCGACGTACGCGTATCCTGTTTTTTTGTCTACTCCAACACCTTGAGGTTGTGTCCCGGTGGGTAGATTGGCGATAACTGAGTTGTCTTTGGTGTCTATCACCGTCACCTCATTGGAGCCACTGTCGTTGACAAAGAGGGTTTTGGTTTTGGAGTCAAAGGCTAAGCCATGCGGTGAGGTACCGACTGGTATATCCTGAACAACCATGTTGGACTTGATCACGGCCACCATGTTGGCTCCAGCAAGACCTGCATAGACAGTTTTGTTTTGGGTATCGGCCAAGGCCCACCATGGGTTTGCGCCCACCGTTATAGTTTTTACCACCTGATTGGTTTTGGCATCAATTGCCGTGATGGAGTTGCCGGCCGGGTTTACAGTCCCCATCGGTGAGATACCTGTGTTCGCTGAATATAACATTTGATTCGCTTGATCGTAAGAGATTCCCCAAGGGTTTGGCCCTACGTTTATTTGTGCAACGACAGAGTTGGTTTTCATCGATACGACGTCTATCTGGTTTGTACCTATGTTCGAGACGAAGACCTCGTGAAGTGAGTTGGAAAGTGCTAGTCCATGAGGATGACCACCTACGTTGATACGAGCCTTTAAAGCATAGGTCTTCGCATTGATAACGTCAACAAGGCCTCGAGCTATGTCGGTGACGTAGACGGTTTGCGTTGCTTGGTCGACAAAGACGGTATGAACTGTCCCACCTAGATAGATGGTGTGCACAAGGCGTCCGTCTTGAGGGTCAATTACCGTTACGGTTCCTTGTGCTAGGTGACTAACAAAGAGACGGTTCGTTCTCTGATCTACTCCTATAAAATGTGGCGTGGGTGCTCCAGCACTGATAGTCCTAACTACCTTGACGCTGGGTGTATTTTTCTTGGCAGTGGATGCAAAGGCAGATCCGGTATCCAATAGCGAAGTGGCCCCTGTTGCCATGGTGACCGTTGCTGCAAAGGTGACAAGCTTCCGTAGTTTCATATAACCCTCTCTTCCTAAACCAATTGTACGTACAAGTTAGTTCGCTTGTCATAAGTAACTCATTAGCAGCTACGCGTCGGCACTTGGCTTTGAACAGAGAAATGACTCGCAGATGTAGCTTCTGAGATCTTGAGTTCTTAAAGGTCCAACTTCGCCTGAAGGCCTTGTTCTCGCAGTGGAGGTTGTGATGGTTGCTACAACGGTATGAAGTTAGGTTGTGGTCGTGATTGGTCCGACCATTCTGTTACGACTAACTGTGGTTAGGCTTTGATATCTCCGTGGTGGAGTTTTGTGACGCTGACTTGGTTGGAGTGATGTCTTGTTCCAACTTCTTTGTTTTTGCTAAGTCTGTTTCTAAATAGCGATATAACTCCAATGAAGTTCTCAAATTTGTGAAGTATTGTCCGTGGATTTCTTTGCATTCCCAGATGCCACTCCTGTGCGTTGGCATGTCAAGTGGCTGTGATGTGTGGATGCATTAGTTGAGTACCATGGCGTGCCGATCGTTGCTTAGTAGTGACCATGGCTACAAATTCGAGAAATCTTAACGAATACTCCCCAGCATCTTCACCTTGTCTTACAGTTCAGGTTAAGTTGTCTACTTTTCTCTTACGGGCGATCCTTGTGTCTTCATGGCTCGGGATATCTTGATGAAAGTGGAGATAGACTCCAAGAGTGTCAACGCTGCTGATGTTGCCGAAAATGGTAAGTCCGCGATGGCTGACGCATGAAGAAACCTAGTCTTTAGCTCTGACTGTGGCGAAGAAAGAGACAACCATGACTCGTTGTGGGACGTAATTGGTAGCGCGTTCTGTGACGTCTTTAAAAATCTGGGACACCACGGTAATCTTCTAAAATGAGGTGGATATTTATTTGAGGGGACATTGGAACGGATGAATAAAAAGGCCGTAGTGCTTCTAAGTGGCGGTTTGGACTCTGCGACTGTTATGGCTGTGGCAAGCTCCGAGGGATTTATCGTGCATGCTCTTAGCTTTGACTATGGACAGCGACACTCTATAGAGCTTAAAAAAGCAGAGGAAGTAGCCCGATTCTTCCGCGCAAGACACCAGATAATATCTGTTCCTAACGTTATGTTTCAAGGATCAGCCCTAACTAGTACAGATATTGCCGTTCCAAAAGACGGCTTTGGATCGATGGAGAACTCTCAAATTCCGCCCACCTACGTCCCCGCGCGAAATACGGTGTTCCTCTCCCTGGCTCTTGGCTATGGAGAGGTTGTGGGTGCATTTGATATCTTCATTGGCGCCAACTCTATCGACTACTCGGGATATCCTGACTGTAGAGGAGAGTACCTTCGAGCCTTTGAGGTCATGGCGAATTTAGCACTTAAAGAGACGGTGGAGGGACGGGCATCTGTAAAGATCCATGCTCCCTTGTTGACGCTCCGAAAAGAGGAGATAGTTGCCTTGGGCCTAAGTCTTGGCGTCGACTACGCAATGACACACAGCTGTTATGATCCAGACGATTCTGGACGAAGCTGTGGACGCTGTGATTCATGCAGGTTACGTTTGGCTGCTTTTGCTGCCAACGGGATCTCTGATCCAATCTCATATAGCAACTCTTGAGCCAAAAGCCGAGTTATCAAGGTCGTAGAGCATAAAGAGCGATGGTGCGCTATACTCGCCTTTTTAACTGTGTTGGAGGTCGCTACAGTGGACAACAAAGCGTGGAAGGGAAATAGTTATCTAGCCGAGAAAGACCATTCAAGGGAGTCTTTACTTTATCTCATCGAGCTAGCCCAAGTATTACGTCAAGAGCGCTCCACAGGTTGCGAGAGTCCGCGACTGAAGGGGAAAAAGATCGCCCTAATCTTTGAAAAGGCGTCTACTAGAACGCGGTGTGCATTTGAGATAGCGGCGTTTGAACAAGGAGCACTCACCACTTATCTTGGACCGACCGGTTCCCACTTAGGGAAAGAGGAGTCAGTAAAAGACACTGCACGAGTTCTGGGCCGAATGTATGATGCTATTGCCTATAGAGGTTTCGGCCAAAACACTGTAGAAGAACTTTCCCTTTATAGTCAACGACCTGTCTACAACGCGCTAACCGACGAGTGGCACCCCACGCAATCGTTAGCGGACATTATGACCATGATGGATCACTCAAGCTTGCCATTGAATCAGATATCGTTTGTGTTTGTTGGAGATGGTAGGAACAACGTAGCTCGTTCTCTTTTAGTCACGGGAGCACTTTTGGGAATGGATGTTCGTATATGTGCACCAAGAGAGTTGTGGCCAGACGCGAAGACGCAATCGTTAGCGGAGTCCTTTGCGGTCACGACTGGAGCTCGAATCAGAGTCGATAGCGATCCAAAAGCGTTGCTTTCAAATGTTGAATTTGTCTATACGGATGTCTGGTTATCGATGGGAGAATCTCAGGAACTCTTGGAAAAAAGAGTAGAGATTTTAGCGCCTTATCAGGTCAACTCCGAACTGACCTCGTTTATAGGCAATGATGACTGGAAGTTTATGCACTGTCTTCCCGCGTTGCGCGACGAGATGACTACCGTAGGTGCTGAGCTGATAAAGCGGTTTGGACCATCGGCTTTTGAGGTAACGGATGAGATCTTCGAATCAACGAACTCTGTGGTTTTTGATCAGGCTGAAAATCGTTTACACACGATAAAGGCACTCTTGGTATCCACGTTAAGTTGAATTCCACCCTGTCATCCATATGCGACCGAAAGCATAGATATACCTGCGCCACTATAACCCTGCGTGGGCAGTGACAAGCTGTCCGAGTTATCTTTTGCGGCGAGCACATATAGAAGAGGAAGATAGTGCTCGGGCGTCGGTATTGATAGTTGGGAGTCGGATCCAAGCGAGCTGTAATTGATAAGATTTGTTATATTATTGGCTTCCAAAAGATCCTTTACGGTATTGCTGAAGTTGATGTTCCACGTTAATGGCTGACTGTTTAACCCTCCTGGAGATCCAAAGGTCGCTCGAAGATTGTGTACTATATTCCCACTGCCTAAGATGAAAACCCCAGACTCTCTCAGAGGTGTAAGTGCTTTGCCAATCTCAAAGTGGGTACGGGGTTCTAAAGAAGCATCTATCGAGAGTTGAACTACGGGAAGATCGGCATTTGGAAACATCTGTTTTAGTAGTGACCATGTTCCATGATCTAGACCCCAGTTTTGATCTTGGACTACGTTCTTGTCAGCAAGCAGCGAAGCTACTCTGTGTGCCAGATTGGGATCGCCTGGCGCATCATAGCTAACACGATAGAGTTCGTCGGGGAATCCTCCAAAGTCGTGAATGGTTCTTGGTACAGTCATGGCAGTGACTCGCGTTCTTTGGGTATACCAATGGGCCGAGATGCATAAAATGCCCGTGATCTTCGGAAGCGACTCAGCATAGGCTTTCCAGCTTTTTGTGAACTCATTTTCCTCAATTGCGTTCATGGGTGATCCGTGGCCGAAAAATGCAACAGGTACAACTTGGCCATTTGCCATGTTTTCCTCCTTCGGTTTTGCAGTAGACGGTAGTTAGTGCCTGTCTGAACTATCTTTGGCTGTCTCTTGGCAGGGGGCATCGGCGGTAAACTGTATTAAAAGTTTTTCCGAGATCTCGTTAAGTGTTTTCAACTCAGCGTCGGAAAGACGATCTATGAGTGCTTCCCTGACCGTTACTACGTGAGAAGGTGATATCCGTTCAAGGTAGAGCCTACCCGCCTCGGTAAGGGTCACTTCGAGTCCTCGAGCATCCGCTTTGCACTGCGTCTTTTTAATCAGTCCTTTCCTCAGAAGGTTGTTTACCTTGTAGGTGAGAGCGGACTTGTTGATGATGGTAAGGCGGGCTAGTTCGCCCATGCGAATTGTGTTACTGGCTGCTTGTGAGAGTCTGACTAATATCTCAAACTCTGAGTGGGTGAAGTTGAAGTCACCTCGAAGTTGACTATCGACTTTCTGCTCGATCAACTGTGACACCGTGAGAAAGTTAGTCCATGTCTGTAACTGAGCTTTTGTTAGCCAGTTGGTATCTTCCATAGATACAGTATATACGATGTTCAAATTTGTACTATTATGTTCGAGCTGACCTATAGGCGGGGTTCTGTCCAGTCAAAGACCTGGGTAGTCATCCATCTATGCAGTCCACCTGAGGTTGTAGCCCAAGAGGCTACGAGCGGGCCACTCATACCTCGACTTGACCTTGCTCCGGATGGGGTTTGCCTAGCCAAAGGAGTCACCTCCCCTGCTGGTGCGCTCTTACCGCACCGTTTCACCCTTACCAACTAAGTTGTAGCTGGCGGCCTACTTTCTGTTGCACTTTCCTGCGAGTCACCTCGACTAGCTGTTAGCTAGCATCCTGCCCTATGGAGCCCCGACCTTCCTCAGAGATAACTCTGCGACTACCCGGACAGCTCGAACTCTTGTATTCTAGTCGGAGAGATCAATGCAGTACTCGAGTTGGGATGAGCAAGTTCCGCCTGATATAATCTGGAGATACAAGCTGGTGGGGCTGCGAGCCTAACGAGATAGGAAGTGTTGGAGATGACGGAACTCTCGACTCAAGTACAACTGAGGAATAAACTAAGCCGATCGATGAGTGTCTTCCTTTTCTTCCTTGCCGTTGTGATCCTGGTGATCATAGGGGGCATAGTTGTACAGAACTCTTCGTTGGGGGGGAAGTCGTGGAAACAGCCAGCGGTCGGTTCTTCCTATAACGGCTACTCGGGTGAGCCCGTAGGTTCTTCCATCTATCAGTCCAATTAATTAGGCATCGTTAAACTTTTGCAAGACGCATGGATATTCATTATATTTAATATCCTTACTTTCTCGAAGTTTTGAGTTCGAAGCTCGGAAGTCTCCTTTGGAGTGCGCAACAAGAGTCCATTTTTGAAAAAGAGATTTGTAGTTTGGTCAACGTTTAGCGTAATTATTTCACGCAATAACATGGTTAATGACTTACCAAAAGTGGTTATTTGAGCACACTTTGATGTTTTTTGGTCCGTAGGTTTGGAAAATAAGTTAGAGTGGAGATAGTTGTGTGAGAGGTGACGGGGATGACTTCTTCGGATCAAGATGTGCTATTCGATTCGTGTTTGCCGAAGGCTCAGACGGGGGATCCGGTAGCTATTACGCTGCTTTGGAAGATGTTTTCGCCAAAGATTAGGAGCTATGCTGCTCGCCTGGATGCAAACGCTTTCGATGACATCACCTCTGAAACGTGGATAAGTGTTTTAAGGTCTATGGGTAGGTTTTCGGGCTCTAGACGAGAGTTTGAGTCTTTTGTTCTCTCTATCTGTAGACGCCGAGCAATAGATATTTGGAGGAAAGAAAACAAATTTGGTGATGGTGCAGATGTAATTGTAGAACTTCCCAGTTCTGACCCTACCCCTGAAGAGGTGGTATCTTCTAGAGAAGATCTTGAGCACATCCGCCTTATGTTAGAAGTACTTCCGGAAAAACAACGCAATGTTGTAGCCTTGAGATATTTGGAAGAGATGAGCTTTTCTGAGTTATCTCAGTTGAGCGGAAGCTCTGAAAGTACGCTGAGGGTTGTGAATCACAGAGCGCTCGCCAAGTTAGCTGAACACGTGGCGAAAGTGGAAACGTTTAGCATGCGAGACGAAACCTCCCAACTTCCCGATGATAACCTCTAGTGTCTTATATAGTAGCCATGTGTTCCATTTTAGAGTTGGACATTTACCGTGAGTGAAGATCGTTCAGAGATAACAAAGACGGTATCGACGGTCGAGGTTGTGGAGGACTCTGGAAATCCTTCGAACTTAGACAATGCTCCTAGGTCGTTTTACAACTCCAAGGTGTACTCTTGGATTAGGAGATCTACTAGCACGAGTCCATCTTTGGATCTAATCAAGACGGGAACTGTACTACTCTTAGCTCTTTTCGTTGGCACCTCCGTGGCGAACTCTTTGAAGTTGACGTTCTTTGCGTCCAGAACCCACCCTAGTTTGTCTAAATCTGCAGTTATTGAGCGTCTAAATGTAGGCACTCGAGTCCAGGTTCGCCGATCTCTGGCTTATCTGAATTGGGAGTATTTGCATAGATCTAAGGTTATTGTCATTCAAGTTCCAAATACGCTACCCCTCACCGGATCTTCTACGACAATGCCGCACTATAACCCAGCTCCTGTAGTTGCTACGTCGGGGAATCCTTCTTCCAATACCGTTCCCACAACTTCCGTTCCTATGACCACGACGTCCACGGCTGCGCCCCCTCAACCAACTACGCCAGTACCGACGATTCCACCTACGACACAAGTAAAGGTGATTCCGCCCAAGTCTCCCAAGGAACCTAAACCAGTAAAGGTGATTCCGCCCAAGTCTCCCAAGGAACCTAAACCAGTAAAGGTGATTCCGCCCAAGTCTCCCAAGGAACCTAAAGTGTCTAAAGGTGATTCTGGCCAAGTCTCCCAAGGAACCTAAAGTGTCTAAAGGTGATTCCGCCCAAGTCTCCCAAGGAACCTAGACCAGTAGGGGTGACTTCACACGTAGTGTTTGCGAAGTCGTATGTGATCAGCTGTAACCGAAGCACAGCTGGCATTATGAGACGAATGTAGTTGCAACGAGATACGATCGGTTTGCGCTTGATTTGATAGTGCAACGCTTCAGTAGATCCTAATTGTCTGAAAGAATTTTGGCAATCTATGTAACGATTTGATCTCTCAATCCGATAGTTATATGTAGGTGCTGATATCTGAACCGTATTAGACCTGCCAGGTATGAGTTTACATATACATCTCGATACCACGACTCGACATCACTTAGTGAGGGGCTAGAGCCCCTCACTTCGTTTTTCCCTCCTTTATGGAAGCCTCGTCGGTAAGGGTGTGGTGGATGTCGCGGTCTTGTCTGTTGTTAAGTCGAGTTTCACGTCGTTGTATGACTTGGAAATACGGCTTTAGGAACTGAAACATGAACTCCCTGCTTCCGGTCCACAACCTGTGTAACTCCAAAGTTACATGCAACGCTCATAAGAACATAGGCATCTTTCCTACTCATACCGTGATGGCGGACTAGATACTCTAACATATTGAGCGAGGCGTCTCTCATTGCGCCGTCTAAGTTGTCGTCAAAACCATGTACATACCAATGAGTTTTGGTTTCTAAAAGCGGACTCGGAAATCTCGTCTTCTTGTGAAGAAATATCTGGACGGTCACGTCTAATGAAGCCTCAACTGCGGTGCCGTTTAGTTCTCCATCGCCTTGAGACAGATGTGGATCTCCGATCGACAGTAGTGCCCCCGGAACAAGTACGGGATAGTACATCACTGCACCTTCGCCAATCCGCCAATTGTCGATATTCCCTCCATGTTCGCCGGGTGGAATAGTGCTGACGCGACCGGGAACCGCCATCGCTACACCTGCCGTTCCGATGTGGGGAGTTATCGGGATGCGAAAACCTTTCAGAGTCTCCTCTTTGTTGACTTTTGCTTCGTCTATAGCAATTCCAGGAATATCGGACGTCCTCGAATATTCATACGCGTACAGAGCCGTCGCATATCCGTATGTCGTATCCACGGAAAAGATTGTTACGCGTTCAGTTTCGTCAAATTCTTTATAAAGATAGCCCCAATTTGCTGACATATTCGTACCGTAAGGCAACCGCGGGCGTAAGGACAAGTAACGGACTTCAATGCTGTCACCAGGTTCAGCGTATGCGACTGAGATTGGTCCGGTCATTAAATGAACTCCGGGATCTCTGTCGCTATAGGGTATAGCATCATAAATCTCGCGTATTTGCTCGTCCATCAACAGATGTGGGGCATCCCCCGCCTGGTGGGTTATCGCTTCGAGCGAGACTATGTCACCTGATTCGATCTCGATAGCAGGCTTAAGTGCCGAATCAAAGTATCCCCAGTGAACGACCTCTGGCCTTGCTCTTAGCATATGAAACATCCGTACTTATCTTCCTTCCTAATCTGCTCTGTAAGCAATGAAATCAATTTCGACTTTTGCGCCCAACGCAAGAGCAACCACACCAATGCACGTTCGAGCAGGCAACTCGTACCCATGAAAGTATGTTTCATAGACGCGATTGAAGTTCTCGTAGTCTGTCATATCAGTAAGAAACGCACGAGCTGAAACAACATTTTGGAGACCAAGTTTAGCTTGATTTAACACAGCGACTAGGTTGTTTAATACAGCGACCGTCTGGTCCTCAATATCATCGCCGATAATCGTGTTTGTTTGTGGATCGATGGGCATCTGTCCAGTCAGGAACACGAAACGTCCAGCCTCACACGCGTGAGAGAACGGCGCTATGGGCTTGGGAGCCCCCTTGGCCGAAATGTGAGTAATATTACTCATGATAACCTTTCTCTTCATGGGTGATAGTTCGAGAACTCATGTCGCTACGTTAAGGCAAAATGCATGATAGAACAGGTCAGTAGGTCTTTGCATTCTCCAGCAACTCAAGCACAAATTAGAACCTGCAACACCGTTAGCATAAATAACCTAAACTGATCTCACTTCTAGCTCTATAAATTAAACATCACCGTTGTTTTGGTTTCCTTTAGTTGTCAAGCACTTACTCTAGAGAAGTGGCCATCAAGATCTTTTGGTTTGTCTTCCATGATGAATTGAACAACTTGTACCTAATCAGCTGAATATCGTCATCTAGCGTTTACATACCATAAGTATCTTTTCGAATAACCTTAATTGTGCCGTGCACAATTCACCTCGGTAGATACGGCATAATTAACAGAGTTGTGACAGTTAAAGCAAAGTTATTGCAGGTTCATTGAGCCATGAGTGCTCAACCCTATCTAATCCACCCTAAACGTGAGACCGCCAATGAAAGAGTAATTGGTCAAGAATGCAGTGGTCATACTTGTCTCTGGTGCAAGTTCCGTTAGTTATACCTGTACAAACTATGTCGGCATGGAGAGCGCCAGTCATTGAATTGACAATGGATGAGCGTAATAAATTCCAACGACGTGTTGCTGTACACACTACAACGGTCCCAGATGTCGATGAATCGAAGATCATCTTGCTAAAAGCGGATGGAACGCCGTCTCGTCAGATCTCCAATGTGGTTACAATACATGAGTTAGATGTCGCCAAGTGGCGTCGACGACTCTGTGAACATCTTCTAGGTGGCCACATTGGCTGTCCCCATCCTGGCTGTCCTTGTATCTATGTTCATGAAACGAATGAAGACAGCTGTAACCTCTGAGCACACACCCGGAGACCAGGTCTCTACATGGTCCTATGTGGAGTTGGCAGAGCACCTGTGTAGAACAACTGAGGGAATTATAACTTCTGTATCAAAGATGTGGCGCATACTAACCAGTACTCAGATACGCTTTGATCGGGTTCGAAGTTGGTTCACCAGTAGGGACGACCCGGAGTTCTGGAATCGGGTACGAGATGTCATAGGACCCTATCGCAACTCTCCAGGAGAAAATGCACGGTTCTAAGTGTGGATGAAAAGACTGCCACTCAAGCCAGCGAGCACTTGCTATCCCGACCAGCCGAGCAAGCTCACTACACACCACCATATGCTTCTCGGGTGAACCGGGTTGAGTTGTTCTTCTCTACTCTCCCAGCGCAAAGTCATCCGCAACGGTAACTTCACATCACGAGCGGATTCATAGACAAGCTCGTCAGATTCATCAGCGACTATGACAAGACAGCAAAACATTCCGATGAACCTATGCTGTGAATCCTTTAGTGACAGTGTGAACGCACGGAAGTCAAAGCGCTGGGGCACTAATTTGTAGGGAGCATCTTATTTCTTGATTCATCTGCCAATTTGATTTGAAACTGTCGAAGTCGTTCGGCCAAAGCGGAGTCGCCTAATGACAAGATGCGAACTGCTAGCAACGCCGCGTTGGCGGCATTATTGATTCCAACAGTTGCTACCGGTACACCAGATGGCATCTGAACGATTGACAGGAGGGAGTCCATACCATCTAGTGATCTTCCCTTAACTGGAACTCCGATGACAGGCAACGTTGTTGCTGAAGCGATCATTCCAGGAAGATGAGCAGCTCCTCCGGCCCCCGCGATGATGACTTCAAATCCATTGTCTTGGGCGTTGGCGGCAAAGGAGATCATGTCCCATGGGGTCCTGTGCGCTGAGAGCACTCTTGCAAGATATGGAACGTCAAAGCTAATTAAGGTCTCAATACTGGACCGCATCACTTCATAGTCGGAGTCGGATCCCATGACCACTGCAACTTTGATGTTACTCATCTTTCGATCTCGACGAAGGCGCTGTTCGCGGCTTTCCAGGCAGCGTGCCGAGCTCGTTCAGGTGCTGTATCCAATGCCGTAACGTGGCCAACCTTGCGTTTGGGTTTTATGGTTTTTGCGTACAGGTGCACCTTGACCGTTGGATCGGACAATAGAGCGAGGCGGTCTATCATCCACTTTTTGTCTTCACTTGGACCTATGAGGTTAACCATGACTGCCGGTGAGATTAGTGAGGTGGATCCTATTGGAAGACCCAAAATGGCGCGTAGGTGGTTCTCGAACTGTGAAGTTACACAAGCCTCTATGCTCAGGTGGGCACTGTTGTGTACACGGGGCGCGAGTTCATTTACAAGAAGTTCGCCTGTGGTTGTAAGGAAAAACTCTACTGCCTGGATTCCCACCGACTCTGTCTGTTTGGCTATTGTGGTTGCGACTTCCTGTGCCTTTTTAAGGGCCTCTTCACTGATATCTATGTCTGTAGCAACCTCTACGCAGATGCCATCTTTTTGTCTAGTTTGCAAAGGCGGATAAGTGACAACTTCGCCATTGAGTGAGGATACTGTTACGATCGCAAACTCCGAAAGTATTTCAAGGTGAGGTTCCATGACGTACGAAGAAGGAAAGTTGCCATCACCAAGTACCTGCTTTACTTGTTCAAGCGATTCAGCAAAAATTATTCCTCTTCCATCGTAACCATAACGTGAAGCTTTGAGCACAAAAGGAGCAGGTATGGCTCTAGAAAACCCCTCCACCTCGCTGAAGGAGTGGCAGATCAAATGTAGTGGTAGAGGAACGCCCATCTTGGATAGCTCCCTTCGTTGAGCTTCTTTGTCTGAAGCAATTCGAAAGGTACTAGATCTTGGCAAGAGATTGCACCCTCTATTCTCTAGTTCTTCGATGGTTTGGTACTCGACAAGTTCGTGTTCAAAGGTGACGACATCACATTTTCTTGAGAACTGGTACAAGATAGATGGAGAGTACTCAGGTACAACCTCATAGTTAGTAGCTAAGGATTTGAGTGACTCGTCTTTGTCGAGTGCAAGAACATGTATGTCTATGTCCAAAGAAATAGAAGCTTGGACTAACATTCTCGCGAGCTGTCCACCGCCGACTATCCCGACTATGGGTACGTGCCCACCAGACTTCCAACTGTTTTCCATCTTCCTCCAGCTCAATCTATTATTAAGAGATTCTAAAAGCCATTGTGATGAATCCTAGGTACTGATGATCAAAGAGTCGCCTATACCTAGAAAATTTTTGAGTAGGTAACGCAAGGAGTGTGAAACTCTCGGCACGTGGCTTA
>JAJYGA010000033.1 GCA_021785255.1 Actinomycetes bacterium | reverse complement strand
ACTAAATAAAGATCAAAAGTCAATGACAGTTCTTTTACCATGCCCTAAGATAGACAAAGTTCCAAAGACTCTATGGCCTATTTGCACAACTTTAGGCATACAACCCTCGCAAATTGCCGAACGTGATCCCAAGCTCTGGGCTCACTGGGCATTTGGAGTAAGACCAGGAGTCGGTCCGCTAAGAGCCGTGTGAATCGAGAGATTCAAGCACGGTTCCGTGAGAGCGGGAGGTGTGCAGATTTTCCAACATCGAGTCCGCAGTAGATGTCATATGGATATTCCATGAGAGAGATCCTCCTCTGCTTGGTTGGTCACAGTCGCGACACTCGATTCGGTTACCCACGTTACGACGAGACCTAGCCAAAGTCGGCCTAGCCATCTCCCTATTAGCCGTCAACAAGCATCTCTGAATCTGGCGACAACACCTCCCGGATCATCAACGACAAGGGAAGAAAGTCATACCAGATCCAGTGACCAAGCTCCGACCTTCGGGGCCTACTTAAAAGGTAACGGGGCAGTTCTCTCCCGCCACTTGAGAATTTGGATTCTGGCACGAAGATTCGAGAATTTCCTGATCACGGTCGTGTCGTAGACAACGTTGTGAGTGATACGGGGGCAAATCTTCTACTCCCACGGCGAGCCGGAGGCGGGCTCTGAGTTGCTGTTAAGAAAATAATTGGTCAAGAAGTGTGTCCGCTCCAAGGTGGCGGAGTTATCCCGTGTGCGTGGGACATCCTTCGCTCAACTGTCTGCTCATGACTGAAGTGAGTTACCTAACTTCCCGCATACCTCTCAAGCGACCCCGAGCTATTGAGCGGATAGGAGAGTTCTATGGCCACTGGTGAGAATAAGTGTTCGCGTTATGGTGCATATGCCCAACGCATTGCTCCAAGCAGTTTCGAGCATCAGGTACGCCCGTCAAGAGGGTCATTCAAGTACTCTTTCCCCCAACTTCTGCCAATTGTATAGTTATATCTTGCAAGCTTAGAACTCATACCAAATACCGCAACGATAACACCTTATGTATCAGCGATAAATGAGACCTTTTGTACTACGGCACCCACAAACCCCAACGTTTTCGGTTAAGATTTAGCCTTATATTTTGTTACTGCCATAGGCGCGAAAACACCTACGATGCCCACTATCCACATGAGGGTATAGAGGAAATGTCTTTCAACTGGTCCCCCTAAGGTAAGTGCGCGCAGAGTGTCGACGGCATTGGTAATAGGATTCGCTTTAGCGAATGCCTGGAGCCAACCCGCCATGGTGCTCACGGGTACAAAAGCCGCGCTAGCAAAGGTGATCGGGAAGATCCACACGAAACTTGCTACGCCCGCGGTCTCAGCATCTTTAGCTGAAAGACCTGTAAAGGCCGAGATCCAACTCAAAGCAAATCCAAACAAAACTGCAAGCGCAATCGCTGACAGTGCTGGTAACAGACCATTTTGAAATCTAAACCCCAGTATGTAGCCGACAGCCACCATTAACAGTACGACAATAAGATTTCGAACGGTATCTGCCAGTGTACGCCCGGCTAGCACGGCCGACCTTGCCATAGGAAGAGCGCGAAATCTTTGGATAAGCCCTTTTTGTAGATCGTCCGCCAACCCAACTCCCGTTTGTGTGGATCCAAAAGCCACAGTCTGAATAAGAATCCCCGGAATTAGAAAGTCAATATACTTGGTATGAATACCTCGGATCGCTCCGCCAAAAACAAAGGTGAATAAGACCAGAAAGATGATAGGCTGAATGGTCGAGAACACCAACAAACCTGGCAATCTGATATAGCGGATCAAGTTTCTCTTTGCCAATGTCAATGCGTCAGAAACTCCATTGTGGAACTGTGAATGCCTTGGTAGTTTAATGTTTGAACCCTTGATCGTGTCTCTAAAAAGGACAGCGGCTGAGTCATGCGTCTCTGAGTCACTCATCTTCTAAACCGCCAACTCCATGTCCAGTCAGCGCCAAGAACGCGTCGTCAAGGCTCGGTTTAGTGACGCCTATCTCCTCAACCTCGATCTGGTGCTGATCCAACAGGCGTATTGCGTCAACCACAAGGCCAGGTCTTTCAGGAACGATGACCCTAAGACGTTCGGAGTGGAAGTCAATCCGAGTACCTGTAACTGCCAGAGGCGAGAGAGCTTGTTTGGCTGTTTCGACATTTGAGTCTTTACCCAGAACGACCTCTAGGATCGACGATCCTACCTGGGCTTTCAAATCCGAAGGAGTCCCCATCGCTATTACTTTACCAACATCAATGACAGCTATGTGTTCAGCTAATCTATCAGCCTCTTCTAAGTACTGTGTAGTAAGTAGGATTGTCGCTCCATTGGCTACTAGCTGTTCGAGCACATCCCAAAGATCGTTCCTAGATCTCGGATCGAGTCCAGCCGTAGGTTCGTCTAGAAAGAGTACGCGTGGAGATGAAACCAGAGCGGCTGCTAGGTCAAGTCGTCTTCTCATGCCACCCGAGTAGGTTCTGGCCTGTTTGCGCCCCGCATAAGCCAACGAGAACTGACTCAACAACTCGTCCGCTCTGATGCGTGCTAACTTGGCAGGGAGATGGTAAAGTCTTCCCACCATCTCTAAATTTTCAAATCCGGTGAGGTTTTCGTCTACTGCTGCGTACTGGCCAGCTAGCCCAATTCTGGACCTAAGCTCAGCGGCGTCTCTTACGACATCAAGACCGTCGACAGTCACCCGTCCAGAATCTGGTTTCAGCAAGGTTGTGAGAATGTTGATGAGGGTGGTTTTGCCTGCTCCATTAGGTCCTAGAAGCCCGAATATAGAAGCTTCGCTAACGGAGAATGACACGTTATTTACCGCCAGATTGGATCCGAAGCTCTTTGTTACGCGATCTACTTCAATAATCACACTTCCCCCAAACTACCTAACTCTGTAAGGATAGGTCGAGTTCCTAGCCTATCGCCAACAAATCCGAACGAGTCTAGCCAGGTTTAATTCCTTTCGCGAAACAGCAACTCTCAAAGTCGTATACTCGCTCAAAATAGGCAGTTGGAGATGATTGACACGTGCACTGTCTCCACCTTAATTTGAAGGCTTCTAGGGCTGATCACGGTGTAGCAGTCCTCTGGTTCAGTCTGTTGTCTCGTGTTCCTGCTCTTCCAACTTCAATGGTACTTCAGGTCCGACCGACAGATTCCGGTTATTTTTCCAGTTCATGTCTGGAGGGTGTCATCCAAAGTTCTTAACGACGGAGTAGGTACAAGTCCCTACTTACGGCACTCATGAGGTGCTGTTGAGCGCCACATTTATTGATTACATGATAGGCATTAACGTCGCTGAGACTAATGATGGATTTACTCTAAGAGGTGGTTGCATTGTCGCTAAGTGTTCTGAGATACTGGAGAGTTCTTAAAGATAGGACCCTCTTGCCAATCCTCAGCAGGTGAATCAAGAGGGTCTAAAGAGATGCCAGAGGTACCATGACTCTCACCTTGATCAAGTGACCAACGTGTTGTAGAAGATAAATTAATTCAAAACAAGCTTATCTGTCCAAGTTGCAAGGGAGTACTTCGTCCATGGGGATCAGCAAGAGTAAGAACAGTCCGAACAACAAGTGGTGTAACTACCGTTCGTCCCTGGATTACTCAGAAGCAGACTGACTTGTGCTGGGAGTTTTCTCCTGGCGGGCGCCGTCTATAGGATCTGAGTCTACCAAGAAAGCGCCTCAGGAGATTGCCTCTTCCAGCTCCATGCAGTTGACACAAGAGTACTGAAATAGTAGTTTTCGTGGTATCGAAAGGTGTATGTTATGACGATTACTATCTCTCCGGAAGGGTTGTCCTTGTCACAACTTCGTAATGTCAGACTCCATGAGACAAAGTTGGTCGTAAGTGAGGAGTCTCGCCTTAGCCTTCACCGTGGAGCGGAGGCTGTTGCTACTATAGCTCGTAGAGGAGAGCCTGCCTACGGAATAAATACGGGGTTTGGTCGACTCGCAACGACACATATTTCCTATGATCAGATTGAACTTTTGCAAGAAAATCTTGTGCTTTCACATGCAGTGGGAGTCGGCGATCCTTTCCCCGATGATGTAGTTAGATTAATGCTTGTTTTAAAGGTGGCATCGTTATGCAAGGGGTATTCTGGGGCGACTCCATCATTGGTGGATGCACTTATCGCTCTCTTAAACCACGACATCATACCGGTAATCCCTTCAAAAGGCTCGGTGGGAGCATCGGGGGACTTAGCGCCCTTGGCTCATCTTGCGTCGGTTCTGCTTGGTATTGGCGAAGTTCGAGTTGGCACGAAAAAACTAACTGCAAAGGAAGGTCTTGCTCTAGCTGGACTTTCTCCCTTGAAGCTGAAAGCAAAGGAAGGTCTTGCTCTTTTGAATGGCACCCAGGCCTCTACGGCTTTAGCCCTGGTGGGACTTTTCGCACTTGAAGATGTGTTTCGAAGTGCTCTTGTGGCAGGGGCTCTATCTTTGGATGCTGCCGCTGGTTCGATTTCCCCGTTTGATGAACGCATCCATCTGCTTCGAGGACACAAAGGGCAGATAGATGTAGCTAAAACCTACAGACAACTCTTAAGCAACTCGCGTATCGGTGCGTCCCACGTTGACTGTGAGAAGGTACAAGACCCATACAGTCTGAGGTGTCAGCCTCAAGTTATGGGTGCCTGCCTAGACATAGTAAGAGGGGCGAGCCTGACTCTTTTGACGGAGGCCAACGCAGTCTCTGATAACCCGCTAATCTTTCCGGACACTCTTGAAGTGCTTTCAGGGGGTAACTTCCACGGGGAGCCGGTCGCTTTCGCGTCAGATATTTTGTCCTTAGCTGCCTCGGAAGTTGGTGCACTTTCCGAGAGACGAATTGCATTATTGATAGATTCAACACTGAGCGGCCTTCCTCCATTTTTAGTTAGAGATGGAGGTGTTAACTCAGGTTTTATGATTGCACATGTCACAGCAGCGTCCCTAGCCTCAGAGAATAAAACTTTAGCTCACCCAGCGTCTGTCGACTCCTTGCCGACTTCAGCGAATCAGGAGGATCACGTCTCAATGTCTACGTTCGCAGCTCGTAAGTTAAGAGACATAGTTGACAACGTGGCTGGAATAGTTGCGATCGAACTGTTGGCAGCGTGCCAAGGCGTGGAACTGCGAGAACCGCTCACGAGCAGTCCTCTATTGACCGAAGTGATAGCTCTAATCCGAAAGTACGTCCCTCACTACGACATTGACCACTATCTCGCTCCTGATATTCAAAGTGTTATAGAGCTCGTAAAGGACGGAGCAATTGCCGTTCATTGTCCTTTGACCGTAACTGAGATGTCGAATTGAAGTGAACGAGAAGGAGATTTAGGTTTTGTAGTGACCGAGAGTAGCCGTTGGAGTCGATTCTAAGTGCGAGTTCGGAAATGAAACTAGCGGGCGCGAACATGAGTGGAGGTTTGTTTTGGAACTAAATCGTTACAACCCAGAGAGAGTTGTGCAAGCACCCATTGGCGCAGAGCTTACATGCAAAAACTGGTTGATTGAAGCGCCATTTCGGATGATCCAGAACAATCTAGATCCCGAGGTTGCAGAACATCCGGAGTCGTTGGTCGTGTATGGAGGTTTGGGGAGAGCAGCTCGAGACTGGAAGTGTTTTGATCAGATTCTTGAGTCGTTGAAGAGTCTAGAGATCGACGAGACTCTCCTAATCCAAAGTGGAAAGCCAGTTGGTGTCTTTCGGACTCACGAGGACGCTCCGAGGGTGCTGATTGCTAATTCTAACTTGGTCGGACGTTGGGCAACTTGGGAACACTTTGAAGAGTTGGATCGTGCTGGACTCATGATGTATGGTCAAATGACGGCCGGTAGTTGGATATATATCGGCAGCCAAGGTATCGTTCAGGGTACCTACGAGACTTTTTATGCAATGGCTCAGCGCCACTTCGGTGGAGATCCGTCCGGGAAGTGGATCCTTACTGCTGGTTTGGGAGGGATGGGAGGAGCACAACCGTTGGCGGCAACCATGGCGGGATTCTCGTTGTTGGCAGTTGAGTGCGACCCGTCGAGAATCGAGCTTCGTCTAAAGACAGGCTACCTAGATCAAAGAGCACCAACTTTGAGTGAGGCTCTTGCTATCATTGAGCAGTCTGTGCGAACCAAGGAGCCAGTTTCAGTAGGTGTCTTAGGCAACGCTGCAGATGTCTTCGAAGAGATCCATAGACGAGGACTGCTTCCTGATGTTGTGACTGATCAGACGAGTGCCCATGACCCTTTGCATGGGTATCTTCCTATGGGATGGACCCTTGACAGATGGAAGATAAGTCAGATCGATAACCCAAACGAGGTTATTTTTGAGGCTAAATCGTCTATGGCACATCAAGTGGAGTACATGCTCCGATTCTTAGATGCCGGCTCTTTCGTTGTCGACTATGGAAATAACATTCGACAGATGGCCGCTGAGATGGGGCTAAAGCGAGCCTTCGACTTTCCCGGGTTCGTTCCTGAATATATAAGACCGCTGTTTTGCCAAGGATACGGACCCTTTCGGTGGGTGGCCTTGTCAGGTGATCCACAAGACATATATAAGACTGATGAGAAAGTGAAAGAGCTAATTCCTGAAGATCAACATCTCCATAGGTGGCTAGATCTTGCCAGCCGCAAGATTAGTTTTCAGGGTCTGCCGGCTCGAATCTGCTGGATCGGCGTTAACGATAGGTATCGTTTGGGCTTAGCATTTAACGAGATGGTGCGCAACGGGACATTAAAGGCACCGATTGTGATAGGAAGAGACCATCTTGACACCGGATCGGTTGCTAGTCCCAATAGGGAAACTGAAAACATGGCGGACGGCTCAGACGCTGTCGCTGACTGGCCCCTGCTTAATGCTATGTTGAATGTGGCCAGCGGCGCCACTTGGGTCTCCATGCATCATGGAGGCGGTGTTGGTATTGGTTTTTCTCAGCATTCTGGCGTCGTTATCGTCTGTGATGGATCTGAATCTGCAGATATCCGCTTACGCCGAGTCCTTTTTAATGACCCTGCAACTGGAGTTATGAGGCACGCCGATGCTGGCTACCCATTAGCTATTGAAAGTGCAAAAAGTGCAGGAATCAAACTTCCGATGCTCGATGTCTCTTTGTAGTAATAACAGCTCTGATGTTCTTATTACAAACGCCACGATAGTTAATCCGAGCGTTGATGGTTCGTGGCGGATTGGAGACGGAGAGTCGATCCTTATTAAGGATGGTTTGATACGCGAGATTCGACAACAGGGTTCACTAAAGGCACAAGATGACCAAAACGTTACCGTTGTTGACGTTGCGGGGCGTTTCGTTACTCCCGGTCTCATCGACTGCCATACCCATCTGATCTACGCCGGCAATCGGGCTACAGAGTTTGCAGATCGAATTGTAGGAAAGAGCTACCAAGAGATCTTAGAAAATGGAGGAGGCATACTTTCGACTGTAGAGGAAACGAGGAGAGCTCCTATCGATAGGCTACATGAACTCGCTAGTACTCGGTTGGAACGTATGACGCGATTCGGGCTGACGACTGTAGAAGTAAAGTCTGGGTATGGCCTCAACCTTGAAACCGAGACCAAGATGCTAAAGGTTGCTCGCCTCTTAGACGGCCCAAGAGCAAGGGTGATTAGCACGTTCTTAGGAGCTCACAGCCTACCGACGGAGTTTCATGGTGATAAGGTTAGGTACATGGACTACCTTGTCAATGAAGTGCTTCCGAAACTGACTGACATGAATCTTGTGGATATCGTTGATGGTTTCTGTGACCAGGTAGCGTTTAGTGCAAATGAGCTTCTTCCTTATTTCGAGAGAGCAAAGTCTATGGGACTTCCCATCCGAGTCCACTTAGACCAGCTAGGGGATACGGACTCCTTCAACGCGTTCTCTCACTTGGCACCGATCTCTGTAGACCACCTTGAGTATATAAATGACAGATCTATTGAGTCGATGGCGCAGGGAAACACCGTAGCTGTCTTGGTGCCGACTGCTTCTTACTTTCTGAAGCAGCAGCAAAAGCCGCCGGTTGAAAAACTTAGATACTACGGTATTCCTTTAGCTCTGGCTACGGACCACAACCCGGGGACAAGTCCAGTTGAGTCTCTACTACTGGCTATGAACATGGGCTGCGTTCTCTTTGGTCTCACACCAAGCGAGGCCCTTTCAGGGGTTACTATAAACGCCGCCCACGCTCTCGGAGTTAGCGATCGCGGCAGAGTTGACTGTGGCATGCTGGGGGATCTGGCGATTTGGGACGTGACCGACCCAGTTGAACTGTCGTACTACATGGGACATACGCCTCTTTGGGCTCGAGTTGTAGGGGGTATGGTCTTTAGAGATGATAGTTCCTCCCGCTAGTCCTCCCATGACTGGTCGGACCGATCCTAATGAAGGTCCGCTTGCACTTCGAGTGCATCAACTAGTAAGACCTTTTTTGAGGGACCATGTCGAGCCTTCGACGGTTTTAGTTGGGTTTCGCAGCGATGAAGGTGTGAGGAGAAATCAAGGACGACTCGGAGCGCGAGATGGACCCGTGGCGATTCGTAGATCGGTCTCTAACTTGAGTGTGCACGCTTTTAGAGTTGTTTATGACGCGGGAGATATTGTCTGTGAAGATGAAAGGTTGGAAGAAGCCCAACAAAATCTCGGAGAGCTGGTTGCTCAGATAACGTCGCTTGGTCATCGAGCTGTTGTCATCGGTGGTGGCCATGAGGTTGCCTTTGGTACCTTTCTTGGAGTGATGCAAGGTTTGACGCTGATGGAGAAACCGACGGAAAAGAGAGTTGCAGTAGTAAATATTGACGCCCATTTTGACATTAGAACGGAAGAAAGATCGACATCAGGTACTCCATTTGCACAGATTCTCGACCTTGCAGAGGTTCAGGGGCTTCAAGTTTCCTACTTTGTAATTGGAGTCTCAAAGATTGCTAACACCCTAGCATTGTTTGAACGGGCTCGTCTTTATAAGGTTAACTACCTACTTGACTTGGATGTGCAAAGCGTTCCAGAGTCGTTCCTCGACGAGATTATAAGTTCTTTTGACTACATATACCTAAGCGTTGACTTCGACTCTTTACCTGGTTACTTGATGCCAGCTGTGTCTGCTCCTGCTTCGTTGGGTGTACCACTTGTCGTGGTTGAAGAGATATTGACTACTTTAATTCGTAGCGGTAAGGTCCTAGCTGTCGATTTTGCAGAGCTTGCCCCCTGTTATGACATAGGCTCGGTTGGAGAAAGAGCGGCAGGTCGGCTGGTTTTTGCAGCGCTTTTTGATTAGCTCCTATCGAGACTGAACACCTGTGATAAACAAGGTTATTGGACAGCAGTGAATGTTATGTTTGCTAAGGAGGGAAGTTTTAATCCTACTTTCCATTGGTAGCCCAAAGTGCTCAGTTATTTCAGTAAACATCATTCAAAGAGATGTTTGTATATGACTTCTTAAAGCTAGTTCAAGTAGTGTCCTATGATTGGCACCCACCGTTAATTGAGACACTTGATGCAATAAGATGTCCCCTGCAGCAGCAAAAGCATCACTTCGCCTATTGTTACACCGTGGCGAGGCTCGTCAGGAAATATAGATATCCATCTCCGAGCCTCGCCATCTTTGATGATTAGGTTACTTCTTGGTCTCCCAGAAGATATCAGCAATTTTGTCTATCTCTGATAAGAGTTTATCACCGACTGCTACGTCATTGGTCTTCTTTGATTCGCCGGCAGTCTTGGTTGCCTTCCAGAATAGTTCATGGAGTTGAGGATATTTTTCTAGATGTTCCGCCTTGAAGTAGTCTGTCCAAAGTACCCAGAGGTGATGCTTGACAAGTTCCGCCCGCTCTTCTTTGATCGCAACTGCTCTTTCTTTGAAAACGGAATCATCGGATGCATTAAACTTTTCCATTATTGCCTTCACTGATTGAGCTTCAATGCGGGCTTGCGCTGGATCGTACACGCCGCATGGAAGATCGCAGTGAGCGTGGATCTTTGAAGGCGTAGAGACTTTGTCAAGTGCATTGAGCACTCTAATTATGGCATTCATTGGCTCTCCTTGTACTTTGTAGTATTCTTTATGTTTAAAGATAACATTAGCTTAATGGAAGCGTCGGTCACCGTGTGATGGACGGTAGTTTCTAATGTGTGGAGTCCATAAGGATTAAAGATCGTATATTAGCAAAGGCCGAGCTGCTCTTGGCGCTGTTGCTCTCACTCTTAGTAGGGCTTCTTGGTACTCTTGGCCGGGTGTATATGCGCTACGAGGTCGAGGGGGATTCAATGCTTCCTACTTTAGCTCCCGGCGACAGGGTACTGGTGCGTAAAGGAAAGAGGTTTAGGGCAGGGGATATTGTAGTCGTCAAGGATCCAAGAGATACCTCAAGACTGTTATCAAAACGTGTGGAGGGGCTATCGGATATTGAGGCATTTGTTTTAGGTGATAACCCTAATTCTTCGACTGACTCGAGGCACTTTGGGCCCGTGCCGTTAGATTTGATTGTGGGCACCGTAAAGATGCGCTACTATCCGTTAGACGGATCAGGGACTTTGTGATCGCGTGGAAGGAGAAAGACTATGCCGACAACTCTAGAGGACGCTGTTGATGAGGTTTTATCTCCTAGTTTCTTAGTTGGTGCTCAGAGTATTTCGATGGATGACCTTCGATCTAGACGTGAACAAGCCCAAGGAATTGAGTCGATGCTGTCTTACGTAAGACGTCTTTTACAAGCTCGCATAGATATATTGAAAAACTCTGCACTTCCTACGACTGATGAAAACCTATCTGTCGTTGCTGAGGAGCTTTCTAAGAGTTTGGCTCATCATGTAAAAGGTCCGGAGATGTCTTCAAGATTTGTTGAGGTTGAGCTTCCTGAAAATCTTCAAGGACTGGCCCATGAGTGGATGAATAGTCTGGCGAAGGGGATGACTCACGATCATGATCGCTTAGTTATGACTCTTGAAGAGGCAGAACGGGGAATATCTGCAAAGCGCCACAAGTTACATGAGGTACTGGAAGTTTTGAGTTCCGAGGTAAAAGACCGCTACAAGAGTGGAGAAGCTTCGATTGATTCGGTCTTGAACGAACGCAGGTCGTAGATCTGTTCTTTCGACTGTCGGCTCAGGTAAAAGTGAAGGGAACCGATTCATTGCGTATCGCCATGATCTCTTATCACACATCGCCCTTGGCGCAGCCGGGCGTTGGAGATGGAGGTGGAATGAATGTGTATGTCAGACAGTTGGCGACAGCGCTTGCGCGACTGGGAATTTGTTGTGATGTTTACACGAGAGCCGATGGACGTAATGTTCCAGGTACCGTAAGAGTAGAGCCGGGATTTGAAGTTCATTATGTGGCTGCGGGCCCGCTCACAGACGTACCTAAGGAACGGCTTCTTCACTTTGTAAGAGATTTCACGGAAGGCGTCTTACGTCACATCAAGGAAAAGCGTGGCAACAAGATTGATCTTGTGCACGCTAACTACTGGCTGTCAGGCATTGCGGGTCATACAGTCAAGCATGAACTTAATGTCCCACTATTTACGAGTTTTCATACGCTTGAGAAAGCTAAAAGAATCGGAAGGGTGTCCCCTGACGATGGTTACGACTCCACGGTGCGAGTATGGCATGAACAAAGGGTCATGAGGTGCTCGGACGCTGTGTTGGCGTCATGTGCTCCAGAGGCGGAGTGGATAACAAGACTTTATGGACTTAGCCCAGCACAGACAAGGATTGTTCCTTTAGGTGTTGATAGAGCGTTCTTTGCACCCGGTGATAAAAAAATGGCGAGACGAGCTCTTGGATTGCCGCAAGAGGGAAGGGTTGTTCTCTCGGTAGGACGGATTCAGCCACTGAAGGGATTCTTACTTGGGGCGGAGGCGTTGGAGCTTGTTTCAAATGAACTTGACGTTCACTATGTCCTTGTGGGAGGTCCTTCTGGATATGACGGAGTTCGTGAACTTGAACGTATACGACGATACAGCTTGCGTGGTGGACTGAAAGAGAGACTTCATCTGTTTGCTCCCCAGCCCCACGAACTTCTTTCGTCGTTTTATCGGGCTTGCGACCTTGTGTTAGTGCCTTCAAGAACAGAGAGTTTTGGATTAGTGGCTCTTGAAGCTTCTGCATCAGGTAGGCCGACGGTAGCATCGGCGGTGGGAGGACTGTTGACCCTGGTAAAACACGGCCGTACTGGGCACCTCGTCAAAGACAGAGCGCCTCGGAGTTTTGCCGAGTCAGTTATTGGTGTAATCGGAGAGTCAGATCGGGGCGTGGAGATGGGTGAAGAAGCTTACTTGCATACTCGAAACTTCACCTGGAGCCAGTCGGCGAAGTATGTTCTTGAGATCTTAGAAGACAGCCTTAGCAACGAACTTGTTCTGTGTGGATAATTTAGAGGGTCTGTCAACTGAGTTCAATGGAAGGGTATGTGGTTCTCCGTTTGCTTCGTGGTAAGCAGAGCGCATACACAATCATGGAAGCATGAGTTAACGCAAAAAATTCTGGTTTCGCGAAAGGTAACACGGCAATTTACCTCCGTGTCATAAGTTGAGGATCTTGAAGGCGTCGCGCTTGATGCTCTAGGACGAAAAGATTGGTTACTGCGAAGATAGCAACTGTTTCCATCGTAGATTACATAAATTGCGTAGTGTGTGACTGCTTGATAGGGTTCCCGAACCGTCACGCGAAAACGTAGACCTTTACATTACGTGGAACTCCATACCTGTTAGCCCTTCGAGATGCTTAGAGTTAGTAATATCCCCGCCGAACATCGGTGAGGTATCTTTTGCAACAGTTGTTGAACTCTAACACCGTGCAGTGGGTCCACATAGCCCGCATCGCCTCAAGACTTTGGTTCTCAACTTTTGTCGATCTTATGTCGAATATCAATTCAAGTTAATTGATGTGTTTGCAAGAGTGATGAGCAGTTGGAGTTAGAAGATAGTTTGATCAGTCTGAACCCTATTCATAGGTTAGATCTAGATGTCAAGATGCCTGGGTTCCTCGCAGAGTCTGAGCGTGGGTTTACGTGAATTCCAAGCGATACCTCTCAGATCCAATCCTAACCCAACTCGGGAACGATCCATTTCCTCTGACAAAACTACCTCTTCCTGAACCAATCGGTAAAAAACGCCGGACCCAAGCGACCGCAATCGTTGCACTTCTTACCTCGGTGTCTTACGTTACGTGGAGAGTTTTGGTGACACTCAATCTGGCAGCTTGGTGGATCTCCGTTCCTTTGATTGTTCTTGAAATTCACGCTACGTTAGGTTTTGCAATGCTGACAGTCAACCTTTGGGATCTCGATGGTTTGATACCGACGGCCAAAAGATCTTGCACTGAGTTGAAGACTGCGGTGCTTATTCCTACTTATAACGAACCTGAGGAGATTATTCTTCCAACAGTTGCAGCAGCGGTGAGTATGCAACTACCTCACGACACTTGGGTTCTTGATGATGGAAATAGACCTTGGCTTGCTGATTTGGCTCAGAAACTCGGTGCAAGATATGTAGCCCGGCCGAAACATGACCATGCAAAAGCGGGTAATGTCAACTACATTCTCCCTCAGATAAACGCTGACTTGGTGGCTATTTTAGATGCCGATCATGTTGCATCCGAAGACTTTCTTAGTAACACGGTGGGCTATTTCGACGATCCCCGGGTTGCCTTAGTTCAAACCCCTCAAGACTTCTACAACCTCGACAGCTTCGAACACCGAGATAGTTACAACGAACAAAGGTTATTTTATCGAGCCTTTGAGCCAGGACGTAATCGGTGGAACGCAGCGTTTTGTTGTGGTACCGGAGCGATTTTTCGAAAGATTGCGTTGGAAGGGGTCGGTGGGATGGCTACGGATACAATAACCGAGGACATCCATACAACTCTACGCCTACATCGACAGGGATGGCGAACTGTTTACCACAATGAAGTTCTAGCTCACGGTCTCGCTGCAGGAAATGCCGAGCAGTATTTAAGCCAACGCCTGCGATGGGGCACGGGTGCGATGCAACTGCTACGGAAAGAGAATCCGATGTTCGTTAGCGGCCTTACCCCTATGCAACGTATCTGCTATCTAACCACTCTTTCTGGATGGTTCGATGCGTGGAGGTCGCTTGGTTATATACTTGCGCCAGTTGTTGTTCTTTGGACTGGGGCGGTCCCAATCAGAGCTTCCTTAGCCGTCTTTGTCCCCTTTTTCCTTGTAGCACTGCTTGTCCAGCGTTATGCTATGCGTCGTTTATGTAGGGGCATGGCACCTCAAGGTATTTCTACGGTATTTGAATTAGTGAGAATGCCGGCCAACCTCAAGGCTACTTTGTACTTGCTTGCCGATCATGAACACGTCTTTACCGTCACGAGTAAGGGTAAAACTGGAGATCGTCGAAGGAGAGTTCGAGTGCCCCTACTGCTTTGGCTGCTTATGGTTGCACTAGGGTCAACGTTAGTTTGGACGATTGCGACCCTTCTTAAACTTACGCCTCTGCAATACGATGTTCCCTGGCTCGCTTACGGCTCACTCATATGGTTGGTAGTGAATGGGATTTTGTTGACCGCTGCTATCAAGCGGATTAGGTCTGAGCGTTTCGGGGCCGAGCGACGCGCAGCAGTACGTTTCGACGTGAATGCTCCAGCGTATCTTAACAATGAGTCAGTCTCTTTGCTTGATGTATCTTTAACTGGAGCTAAAGTCGAAGCAAAATCGTCAGCAATTGGCTTACATCTAGGCGACTACGCAGTTCTTAGCTTTAGGCTTGACCAGCATAGTTACCCCGTCAAGGTGGTAATTCGAGGAGAATCCAGTCCGAAATTGACTGCTGGACGACAGTCGCAAGTACTGGGAGTTGAGTATGTTGGTGGGCAAACCCAAGCTCGAGCAGCGCTTGCTCTCGCTCTGTTCCAAACCGGACACCAACCGACGATCGAGCCGGGTTCATCAAAGGTTGCATGATGTTTTTGCAATGAAATTTGACTCCGAATTCTTGGAGAAGTTCATGGGTAAACCCGAATCACTAAATGGAACGAAAGGGTTAGTCGACCTAGCCATACGTTAGTTTTCTGAAGCGGTCGAGTATGGACGAAGTAATCTGCTAGTTCGTTGACTATTAGAGGTATCGTAATTACTTTTGTATTCAGTCCCAGTATGAAATGAATGCTAACCATAGGTCAACCTTCTTGGTTGCTGGTAAAGCAATGGAATATGAAATATCTTGGAATGAGTTTGTAGAGTGGTCTCGTTTCTGACCAAGCGGTATTTAGTTTATAGGTATAAGCGTAGTACTGACTTTTATATCGAACTCAGGATCCAGTCGTGTGGTCGTCCGTGTGGGAAAACATAGGGAACAGTAGTATGTCAAGGTCAAAGGCAAAAGGTAAGGGAACCACCTGCCATGCACTGGGTGTTATAGCAATGAAGCTTTTGTAATGAAGTTCGAGCGAAGTCCCCAAGAAACCCAATGAGTCGAGAGGTTCACGTCCGATTTGACGGGAACGTTAAGTCTCCCCACCGCACTACGTGACTTCGATGGAGGCTTGTACTTTGGCTTATGACGCTCACGCTAATAGTAGGACGTTTTGGTTTTAGTTGAAGTGTCCTTTGAGTAAACTTCTGCAGATGGATGGAGATGCTGACATTGCGCTAGTAGCCGCTCTTATGGGAGAGTCGTGCAGAGCAGCAGTGCTTATGGCACTTCTCGATGGACGTGCTTTGGCAGCCAGCAGTTTAGCAAGCGAGGCTGGAGTGGCACCCTCTACTCTTTCTGGGCATCTGGCTCGCTTGGTAGATGGTGGCTTAATCTCTGTTGAGCGGTCAGGTCGGCATCGCTATTATCGACTAGCGACGCCCGAGGTGGCCCAAGTGGTTGAGGCTCTGGCTAGAGTGGCCCCATCCCGTCCTGTGCGTTCCCTGCGTCAAGCCACACATGCCAGGGCTATTCGCCAGGCGCGAACCTGTTATGATCATTTGGCTGGTCGTCTCGGTGTTGCTATTTGCGACAGTCTGCTTGCCGTTGGAGTGATCCAAATTGACAATAGCAGTGCGATGACTTCCGACCCTATAGTTGGATTTGGAAGATCCGATCAATACGTAGTTACTGAGTATGGTAAAAAGTGGCTGAAGGAGTTCGGAGTTGAACTCGATCAAGCCTCTCGAAGGCCAACGATCTTATACTGTCTTGATTGGAGCGAACAACGGCCTCATCTGGGAGGTCTGTTGGGCGCTGCTCTTTTTAACCGTTTCATAGTACTCGGCTGGCTGAAACAAGCTGAGCGGCGTGTTATACAGATTACGAATGATGGTCAGGCTGGTTTGAGTCGGGAGTTTGGAGTAGATACAGTCGCACTTCGGTAGTTCAAAGTACTGTCGAATTAGGTGCTAATATCCAGCAAGCAATGTTTGGAGACGACGTAACATGTCCGGTCCTCCGGGAGCTTTGAGTCGACTGGGATCGTCGGGCTTACGTCCCCAAAGAAATAGTAGCCTAGCTGCCGAATCTCCAATCAATGAAGGTTCTGTTGCATCTTCGCTGCGGATGAGACGTGACCCTTCGGCATCGACTAAAACCGTAACGTCAGGCACACCTGGAGAGGCGATGGAGGCTTGGAACCCTGGGGACTCAGGTCGCGATCCACGTAGAAGAAGTACCTTGCCGAGTACGGTAACGGCGTGGTTAGTAAGGTCTGGTTGCGCCAGCAGTTCTTTGCTGACGTTGTCGTCCCCGATCAGGTCGAAACGATGGATTGCAAACTCGCTACGTAGATGGGTTAAGAATGTCTTCACTACCATCTGTCTTCCAGTCCAAGGTACGATTGCATCGGGCTCATCGGTTAGAACCGCATCAAGGGCTATAGACATGCGAGTGATCGATTTCGGTAGTTCAAGACGGAGCAAGTCATCGTTCATCTCTCGAAAAGGTGCTTCTCGTTCCTCAAAACCTCGTGTTGGGGGTACGAGGCGTCTCTCCCCATAAGCCTCTAAGTTCATTGCTACCTCAAGACCAGCGGCAGCTAAATGGGCAGTAATCTCATGTGCAGTCCAACCGTAACATGCAGTAACGGAGTTTGGTGAAGTACGGTCAAGAGCGGTAAAAAAGGCATCGGCTTCACGTTGGAAACTACTTGATGAGCTGGTATTAGTTGATTCATGGTTCATACAGTTACCCTATAAGTGAATTACTTCGACTTCCAATGAACTATTGACACTGTGAATCAAGCGACCGTTCTATCTCTGAAAATGCGAGGTTGGCGAGGTGTTAGGTTATGATTGAGTGCCTTTGAAGTTGCGGAGACGTAAAAGAATT
>JAJYGA010000169.1 GCA_021785255.1 Actinomycetes bacterium | reverse complement strand
GGGTCGCTGTGCTGTGTCTTGTTAGACCTAGCGTGCGATATCCCTCCACGTCTAAAGACCGTATGTCCTACGGCGGTTGAGATTATATTCTTAGCTGCATTTACGTCGGCGTTGTTTGTGTATCTGCACGCTATACAACAAAAGATAGCTTGACTCTTGCGATTTCTTTTGTCCGTGTGACCACACTTGGAACAACACATACTTGTATATACAGGATTGATTGTGATTATTTCGACTGGAGTCGTGGCGTTGGTAGCCTTATCGGTCAGTCGTTGGCGAAAAGCCTGATGCTGAATTGCGGCAGAACCTCCCTTGAGCCAAGTTTCTTTACGGGCTTGTGCTAGTTCGTTGGCTTGCGTGTCGTAGGTAACGCGCTGCGACCGTCCTCGAACCCACAAGTTACGTTGTTCGAGCGCTAAGTTCCAGACATAGCGAGCATCTGAGCAGTGACGCACGAGAACGGATAGCTCCCGTTCTCTCGGGTAGAGGCGCTCGCGAATGCTCATAGTGCTGTTATCGACGATGGTTGGACATATTTGACTCATATTGAGCATTTTGAGCCAGTATGCGCCTATTCATCCCCGTCCTGAAGGACGGGGTCTTCCGGCGCGCTAGGTAAACTCAAATCATGCGCTGGGAGTGCCACCTCCCAAATACCCAAAGTTTGAATAATATCGGAGTTTTACAAATAATGAACGAAACTGTACTTACGAAACAAGCCTATGAGCGGCTACAAGCTGAACTTGAAGACCTCACTACGAGGGGGAGAATTGAGATCGCCAACGTCATTGAGGCTGCTAGAGCTCTCGGAGATCTCAAGGAAAATGGAGACTACCATGCCGCAAAAGATACCCAGGGAAAGATGGAAGCACGAATACGACAGATTCAAGCTCTCCTTGCTCATGCAATCGTGGTAGATACGGATCCCACCTTAGCCTCAAAAGTTGTACCAGGCGTTGTAGTCCACGTTCGATATGAAGACGAGGACGAAACCTTCCGATTTTTCTTTGGGAGTATTGAAGAAAAACTTGAAGGGCTCGACATCATCTCACCAACTTCACCGCTGGGACAAGCGCTAAATGGCGCCACTCCTGGAGACTTTGTTGAATATGAAGCACCCGGTGGACTCCTGAGAGTTGAAGTAGTGAAGATCGGAGAGTAACCTTCTACATAGACGTAGTCACGGAGTTGCAAAGCTGTGGAAGTTTCATTGAGGTGACATTCTTAAGGGATGTAGCCAACCGTTCGCTACCTGGCAACCCGTAGCGACGGTATAGTCTGGTTTCAACATAACTACAGGCAATAGTAAAAGGAGCAGGAAGCGAAGGTGGGGAAAACTTTAGCGCAAAAAGTGTGGGATGCTCACGTGGTAAGAGCAAACGAGGCTGAGCCAGATCTTCTCTATATTGACCTGCACCTCATTCACGAAGTAACTTCTCCGCAGGCTTTCGACGGTCTACGCCTGCAGGGAAGATCCGTAAGGCGCCCTGACTTAAGCATCGCCACAGCTGATCATAACGTACCCACCAAAAACATCTTCGCACCCGTTGCAGATCCTATCTCGGCCAAACAGCTGGAAGTTCTTAATAAAAACTGTGCTGAATTTGGTATAACTCTCTTTCCCATGGGGTCGCCAAATCAAGGGATTGTCCACGTAATCGGACCCGAGCAGGGTCTGACTCTGCCCGGTATGACAGTTGTATGTGGTGACTCCCATACAGCTACACATGGTGCATTTGGAGCACTCGCATTTGGAATCGGAACTTCAGAAGTTGAGCACGTCCTGGCTACACAAACGCTACCTCAAAAAAGACCCAAGCAGATGGCAATCAACGTCACGGGTCAACTTCCAATTGGCGTGACTGCCAAGGATCTCATTCTCGCCATCATCGGTGAAATAGGTACGGGAGGTGGAATTGGCTACGTAGTGGAATATCGAGGAGAGGCGATAAGATCGCTTTCCATGGAAGGTCGCATGACCGTCTGCAATATGACCATCGAGGCAGGAGCCCGGGCCGGACTTATAGCGCCAGACGAGACGACATTTTCCTACGTGGAAGGGAGACCCTATGCTCCTAAAGGCACCAACTGGGATGAGGCTATAAAGTGGTGGACCACACTTTATAGTGATGACGACGCAGTCTTTGACAAAGAGGTAACTATCGATGCATCTTCCCTGACACCTTTCGTCTCCTGGGGAACCAATCCATCGCAGGTCGTGCCCATCGAAGGCGAAGTTCCCGAACCAGAGAGTTTCGCAGACGAAAGCGCCAGAGAGAATGCCCGCCGCGCCTTGAACTACATGGGTCTCAAACCAAAGACTAAGATGAAAGATATCCCCGTAGACACGGTGTTCATCGGATCATGTACGAATTCACGTATTGAAGACCTGCGGGTCGTTGCTGCTATCGTCGATGGGAAAAAGGTTGCTTCCTCAGTTAGAGCTTTGATAGTGCCTGGTTCGAGAAGAGTCAAAGAACAAGCCGAGGAAGAGGGACTTCACAAGATCTTCGAGACAGCAGGTTTTGAGTGGCGAGAACCAGGTTGCTCCATGTGCCTGGGGATGAATCCAGATCAACTTAGGCCAGGTGAGCGATCCGCATCTACCTCGAACCGCAACTTTGAGGGTCGACAGGGCAAAGGTGGCCGTACCCACCTAGTCTCACCTGCCGTCGCCGCGGCCACTGCACTAATAGGCACTTTTGCTACTCCTAGCGATCTTTAGAAAGGACTCACGTGGAACCATTAAGAACGATTGTGTCACACGCTATGCCTCTCAGACGGTCTGACGTCGACACCGACCAGATCATTCCCAGCGATTGGTTGAAACGTGTCGAACGTACGGGCTTTGGCGCCGGTCTCTTCGGTGAATGGCGAGAGGATCCAGACTTTGTACTGAACGATCCTCGATATCATGGCGCACAAATTCTCGTGACTGGACCAAACTTTGGTGTAGGATCCTCTCGAGAACATGCAGTTTGGTCCTTGCAAGACTTCGGTTTCAGGGCCATTGTCTCTCCACGTTTTGGCGACATTTTTAGGAACAACTGCACCAAAGTCGGAGTTGTGCCGGTTGTAATTAGCGAAGAAGACTCTGAAAAACTCTTCAAAGCCATCGAAACTAATCCTAAGACTCAAATCACCGTTGACATCGAAGCAAAAAAGTTGCTGTGCCCCGAGGCAGAAGTAGATGCCAGCTTCGAGCTAGACGACTTCACACAATATCGATTCCTCAATGGATTAGATGATATTGGAATCACTATGTTGCACGGGAAAGAGATAGAAAGATTCGAGTCCACACGACCATCCTTTTTCCCTTCACTTACCGGCTAAGCTAGCCACAGCGTTTAAGAAGTATTCGCTACATATCACAAGTTTGTTCCATGTGCTCCAAGAAAATAAGCACGTGTCTATTGCTGCATATTTAGGTGCGTTGTTTCCGGGTTTGGTACTCCAAGATACTTGGTGCGCGCAACGAAGATCTATGTTATGTTACCCGCTACCAAAGAGAACCTCTCTTATCTGGGACTTCGGAATTAAGTGGGGAATTTAGTCAGCTGCAACCACGCACCAGGGTGAGTTTGGGAGGGTCACAAGGGCTCTGCCAGAATGGGATTAGCAAAAACTCATCACTGGAGGGCCCTTGTGGAACACAATCCTATTCGAATTGC
>JAJYGA010000061.1 GCA_021785255.1 Actinomycetes bacterium | reverse complement strand
GCGCAGGGCACCTTTCTCGAAGAAGATGCGAGTGCCATTATGGAGTTTAGATCTACTAACGTGTTGTCTACGCCAACTGCCAAGTCGGTGACTGAGACCGTGCGAACCTACAAGGTTGCCTTTGGAGTGCTTATCTTCGAGTTTCATATGGCCGCAGTTGATCAAGGGTTGCGGTTCCATCTGCGTTCGGAGCTTGAAAAGGAAGAGGCGTGATCTCGTTCAAGATACTAAGGTCAAAAGTATGAGAGACGTGTCTAGCTTGCTTTCACAGATCGACTTTTCTCGTATTCCCAGGCACGTCGGATGTGTGATGGATGGTAATGGGAGATGGGCTAAGAGTCGTGGTCTTCCCAGGACAGAAGGTCATGCTGCCGGAGAAGAGGCCTTATTTGATACAGTTCTCGGCGCACTGGATCTTGGGGTTGAGTGGCTCACGATGTACGCTTTCTCGACGGAGAACTGGAAGCGCCCACCAGATGAGGTTCGGTTTTTGATGAATTTCAACAGAGGACTGCTGAGACGAAGAAGAGATGAACTCAATGATCTTGGAGTAAGGGTAAGATTTGCTGGTAGAAGAGACTGGCGAGTCCCAAAGTCAGTTATCAAGGAGATGGATGAGTCTAGCGAGCTCACGAAATACAACTCAAAGCTGAACTTGACGATGGCTTTCAACTACGGAGGTCGTGCGGAGATAGTAGATGCCGTGCGGGAATGTGCAAGAGACGGCGTGAAATTGGAAAAAATCGACGAAAAGGCTATTCGTTCTCGTATGTACGTTCCTTCAATGCCTGATCCCGACTTAATTGTTCGTACGTCCGGTGAATATCGCATTTCGAACTTTCTGCTTTGGCAGATGGCATACTCTGAGTTAGTGTTTCAAAAGGTGCTTTGGCCCGACTTTAGACGGGAACATCTATTTCAGGCGGTATTGGAGTTTCAAGGACGAGACCGTCGCTATGGTGCGATTTAATGTTGCTGAATGCGCAGCAAGGGACTTGGTGAACATGCAATGACAACTTTATACTTATTCGGATTCATGCTTTTGGTGTCACTTATGGTTATCCTCTTAGCCTTAGGTGTACATCAGCTCGTTGGACCTTTGGTCTTGATGGTTGTTTTGCCATTTTTAATCTTTGTCGGTGGCCGTCGAAAGATGGTCAAGGGCCGCTCAAAGTGAGTGAGTACAAGGACTCGATCCTTGTACTAAGAACGTACAAGTTGGCAGAGTCAGATCGCATTCTTTCATGCCTTGCAAAACAGCACGGCAAGATCAGAGTCGTTGCAAAAGGTGCCAGAAAACCAAAAAGTAAGTTTGGAGGTAGGGTAGAACCATTTACCGAGCTGAACGCCTCTTTATGGAAGGGTCGTGGTGAGTTAGACACGCTGCGACAAGTTGACGTTATCTCCCTGAATGGCTCTTTACACCAGGATCTAGACAAGATGATGAAAGCTGCCACAGTTGTCGAGATGGTTGATAAAGTGAGTTTTGACGGCCAGGAACTCCCAGAACTGTTTACCCTTGCTACGCGAGCCCTTCGTTCTTTGGCCCGAACTGATAGCCCAAACTTTTTAGCCGTATTTGCACTAAGGCTGTTGGTTCTGGAAGGACTTGCACCGCAGCTTGATGGTTGCCGAGTCTGTGGTGACCCGAACCTGGTATCTATAGAGGCGCGTCATGGGTATGGATTGTGTATCACTCACGCGGTGTCACCGACTATATCACCTAGGATCGTGGAGTTGATGCGTACGGTGTTAGCAGGAAGAACAGCCTCAGTCCTCAACTTGGGAACCAAGGAGGATTCGTCTGAGTTCGAGAAGGTAGTAATGGAGTACTTAGAGCATGTTCTTTCTTTGAAACTTTTCTCGCTTCACGCTAACGACCTATAGCGAACGATCCAGATTACTGCCTACTAGGTGCGTTGACCAGTCTTCATCTCGATTTGCGAACCTTTAATGTCAGCAAGTTGAACTTAATCGCTTCAGTGTGTGACCTTTGGTGCTTCAGTCCCTATAGTTTGCAGCTATGGAAGTTTCAGATCTGATGGACAAGATAGTAAGTCTGTGTAAGCGTAGAGGTTTTATATTTCCTTCGGCGGAGATATACGGAGGTTTTCGTTCTACTTATGACTACGGACCACTGGGTTCTTTGATGCTCCGAAACGTGAGAACTGCATGGTGGAAAGAGATTGTCCAAAAGCGTCGTGACGTAGTCCCCATTGATGCATCAATTTTGTCGTCTCCTAGGATCTGGGAGGCGTCGGGGCACTTGGCAAACTTTACCGATCCATTAGTTGACTGTAGAAACTGTAAAGAGCGCTGGCGGGCAGATCACATCGATGGAGTATGTCCAAACTGTGGTTCCAGCAACCTTACCGAGGCTCGTGCATTTAACATGATGTTCAAGAGCTTTGTCGGGCCCGTTGAAGACGATGCTTCAGTGGCATATCTACGACCCGAAACAGCCCAAGGTATGTTCATCAACTACAAACTTGTTCAGCAGTCTGCGAATCTAAAACCGCCCTTTGGAATTGCTCAGATCGGCAAGTCTTTTCGCAACGAGATTACGCCGGGCAACTTCGTCTTTCGTACTCGAGAGTTTGAGCAGATGGAGATGGAGTTTTTCGTGCACCCAGAAGAGGCGGAGAAGTGGCATGTCTACTGGTACAACGAACGATATAACTGGTATCTGAACCTTGGAGTTCCAGAGACGATGTTGAGACTAAGACATCACGGCAAAGAGGAACTTTCGCATTACTCAGCCGGTACGGTAGACGTGGAGTTCTTGTTTCCATGGGGCTGGGGCGAGTTAGAGGGAATTGCCAATCGAACTGACTACGATCTCAATGCTCATATGCAAGCATCAGGTGAAGACCTATCGTTTTTTGATCAAAACACCAAGGAGCGATACATTCCTTATGCCATTGAGCCAGCAGCCGGTGTTACCAGGGCAATGATGGCGTTTTTGCTCGCGGCTTACGACGAAGATGTGATAGCAGGAGAGCCTCGAACTCTCTTGCGCTTACATCCTAGACTCGCCCCATACACCGTCAGCGTGCTCCCTCTTTCCAAAAAACCAGAACTCCAGAAGGTTGCAAACGAGATATTTTCGGACTTGTCAGAGTCATATTCGGTTGGTTACGACGAAACCCAGTCTATTGGAAGGAGATATAGACGCCAAGACGAGATAGGTACGCCGTTTTGCGTCACTGTGGACTTTCAAACCTTGGAGGACGGTGCTGTTACTATTCGGGATCGAGACTCGACATCGCAAGAACGTGTTTCAATCTCAGAACTTTCACAGTATCTAGCTGTAAAGGTAAGAGACTGGTGAAGCTAGTCGTTTGTTTAATTTTGATTTAGATATCTTGTGGTTTGCTCTGCGTCTTAAATCTCCGAAGTAATTCATTAGGAGATCTTGAGTCGGTATGTTGATCAAATGGGAGCGCAAACCCTCTCTGTAAGGGCGGGGTCGAGCGACCTCTGTAACACCGTCGAGGCAAAATAGCACTATGAGCATACGCGAGCGCCTCTATCCACGAGAACAGGAGCTATCCGTTCTCGTGTGCCACTGCTCAGATGCTCGCTATGTCTGGAACTTAGCGCTCGAACAACGTAACTTATGGGTTAGATACCGCACACAGAAGATCACGTATAACTCCCAAGCACATGAGCTGGCTGAGTTG
>JAJYGA010000004.1 GCA_021785255.1 Actinomycetes bacterium | reverse complement strand
CGATGAGAACCTCCGGTCAGGTCGAGTGAGGTGTGTCTTTGTTGCTGACTCCATTCCAGACTCACTGATCCGTCTCGTTGAGTTCTTGAACGAACATCTCCGACTCACCGAGGTCTACGCCGTTGAACTGCCTCAGTACGTGAGTTCCGACCAACTCCCTGGAGTGAGGGTCATCGTTCCAAAGCTCATCGGCAATACCACTCGCGCTATTGCGAACAAGAATGAAGGGCCATCGGCTACGAAACGCCAGTGGGATGAGGAGAGTTTCTTTGCCGACCTTGGTGAACGCAGCGATTCCGCCTGCGTCACACTCTGCCGCGAGATCCTTGAATGGGCACGAGCCCAGGGTGTCCGAGCGGTCCATGGGAACGGCAACGTATATGGTTCGATGATCCTCGTCGTCGGACCACCGCCGAATGGCTATGTTTTCGTGTCAATCTGGAGTAACGGGAAGATAGAGATCGACCTCCAGTACGTGAGGCGCTCCCTTGCGTTCCGGGAAGACGAGACTCGACGAGAGGTGATCCGTAAATTCAATCAGATTCCAGGCGTCTCGATTGACGAAGCCAGCCGCAGCCGACGCCCGAATATTCCGCTTGCCTTGTTTGTCGACGACCCTGCACGACACGAACTCTTTGCAATCTTGTCGTGGATGGCAGAACGACTGAGATCTGATCTGGTGGAATAATTGGGCAGCGAGAACAGTATGGCAGCACACTTCTGGCTCGATGACAGTGGTCGGCTCACATGGGAGGTGGACCGAACACTGGGGGTCGCCCACAGGCCCGACATCAGTGCACTGGTGTTAAGGTTCGATGGGGTGCTTAGTGTTTTCGCGCAGTGGCGTCTCGTACGTCTCGGTTCACTCCTCTCGTGCAGGATCCAACACCCCAGCCAGCCGATCATCGGCGCCCCGTAGAGCCTCGTGTCCAAGGTGTGCATAAACCTCATCGGTGATCCGGGTCGAGCTACGGCCAAGCACCCGAGATACCTCGGGTAGCGGGGTTCCGGCCGCCAGCATCAAAGAGGCAGCGGCGTGGCGCAGCTCATGGACATGGCGTTTACCAAGACCGGCTCTGGCTGCAAAGGCTTGGGTTGTGTCACGAATATTGTGCAAATTCCACTAGCTGAATAATCAGTTGGTGGTGGCCATGGTTATCTAGGAGTTATCACCTACTAGAGCCCTTAGGAGGCACACCATGACCACCAGCAATAAGAATAAAACAATTTCTCTTGATGTAAAAGAGATACTTGCCCAAGATGGCGATTTACTGCGAAATATTATTCAGCAAGTCATACAAGAGTTCCTAGAAGCAGAGATGGACGAGACACTGGGTGCATCTAAATCTGAGCGTGTTGATACAAGACTTGGCTATAGAAGCGGATATTACCCAAGAGCACTTACAACCCGGGTAGGAAAGATTGAACTTCGAGTTCCAAGAGACCGAGATGGAAGATTTTCAACTGAAATATTCGACCGTTACCAAAGAAGTGAAAAAGCCCTGGTACTTGCAATAGCTGAGATGTATGTCCAGGGGGTCTCGACCAGAGACGTCAGCGAAATAGCTGAGGAGTTATTTGGAGACTCCATTTCAGCCTCAACTGTTTCAAGACTGAATAAATCTCTAGATCAAATAGTAAATTCTTTCGCTAATCGAAAACTCGAATGCGAATACCCTTATCTGATACTTGATGCCAGATATGAAAAGGTAAGAGAAAACGGAGTTGTCTCGTCAAAAGCAATACTTATAGCAATTGGAGTTAACTGGGAGGGTAAACGAGAAGTCTTAGCAGTAGAGATTGCCAATAGGGAATCAGCTAATTCCTGGAAAGAGTTCATCTCTAAACTAAAGGCACGTGGACTCAGAGGAGTACAGCTAGTCATTTCAGATGCTCATATTGGGCTTCAGACCGCCATTACAGAGTTTCTAACTAATGCTCTGTGGCAAAGGTGTTTTGTGCATTTTCTAAGAAATGCAAAAGACTACCTTCCCCGTAAATGTAACGATAGTTGTCTCGATGAGCTGAAGTTCATTTACGAACAACGATCAATCGAAGATGCTCATAGGCAGTTCAAAGTCTGGGTAGATAAATGGGCCGACAAACATGAAAAGCTAATCTCTTGGGCAGAAGAGAACATATTTGAAACACTTACCTTTTACCGCTTCCCACCTCAACACCGTATACATCTTCGCTCATCGAATGTACTTGAGCGGGTAAATGAGGAGATCAAAAGAAGAACCCAGGTGGTAAGGATATTTCCAAGTGAATCTTCTGCACTAAGGCTGATTCGGGCCATAGGAGTTGAAATAGATGAGAAGTGGAGTTGTGAGCAGAGATATCTAAACATGGGGTACCTGAAGGAACTCACCAGAGTAGATCTTCTGGCAGTGATGTGATGAAGCGTTCTGCTGTCAATTCCAAAATCCCCGTTTGTTACGATGAGCGTTACGATACCAGTAACGATATGAGTAGCGTTTCATGTGAGTGGTGCGGTACAACGTTTCATTTATCTGGACGCCGTAAGTTCTGTAGCGATGCTCACAGACAAGCCAGCTACCGGGCTAGAAGTAGATCTAGAAATACCAAAGCTACTGCCAGAAGACCTGAAACGACTATTTATCAATGTCCAAGTTGCGAACAGAGATATCTTGGGATTCAAAGATGTCCAGACTGCAATCTTTTTTGTAGCCGTATTGGCCCAGGAGGCCTATGTCCGCACTGCAAGGAACCAGTTACACACTCAGATCTTCAATAACTGAACCATAACATCTACTATCAAACTTCTAATAAAGATCAAAAGTAAATGACGATTCTATAGTCATGTCCTAAGATAGGAGAAGTCCAAAGATTCTGTGGCTTTTTTGCACAACAATCGGCACACAACCAATCTCGCTTGACTGCTTGCGTTTTGAATATGCATGTTCCATGGGTGGACTAAGTTAGCCTACAGTTCTGTATGCAGATGTCTTTAGAGAGGGTCACGAGTCACTTAGCCTTCACACACGATTAGGACGTAAAAATGGTGGACAAAGTACGACAAGTAGAGATTGGTGGACTTGATCCCACGAATCCTCTAGACGATCAATTGATCTAGTTCTGGAGAAAATACTTCACGATCAACCGATTCTCAATTTCAGGTACTTGGAGACGACACAGTCAGACACTCAGAAAGAAGGACACTCTTCTAGTTCGCAACAACAGATCGCTCTATATTACGACACTGCTAAAGTCAACGATCACAGGAACCAAAAACCCGCCTGACTTAAGCGACGGTCATAAAATAGCTAGTCGGCTAAGGAACAATCTTGGACAAAGGTATCTCTAAGATATCCGTAGCCCCATGATCCTTGAGCGCTGGGATCAAGGTATTAATGGTATGTCGTGGGACCACAGCCTCAACCGCGTATCCTAGATCACCATAAAGCTTGGAGATCGTTGGTGCCTTCATAGACGGAAGTAGTTCAATTATTACCTCCAAGTCGGGTTCTCCAACGTTTAACTTGACCAGCACCTTGGATCGCGCTGACAACGTCCCTTCAAGTAGAGTCATGATCTGTTCTATAGCATGGAGTTTCTCCGGATCAGCAGCAACGTTCCGATTAGCAATGACTTCGGTATGAGAGACAAGTAAAGTGTCGATTATGCGAAGTCCTGCCGCCCGAAGAGCCTTACCGGTCTCCGTTATC
>JAJYGA010000116.1 GCA_021785255.1 Actinomycetes bacterium | reverse complement strand
GGTGAGCTAGGGCAAGTTCTCCCATCTGGGTTGTGCAGGTAGTGTTTTGGTTACGTTCCCTACACCATAGGTTTCTCTGTTCGAGGCCAAGATTCCAGATCCGACGAGCATACGAGCAGTGACGCCTCAAGGTCTCTTTCTCGTTTGGTTGAAGGCACAGCCGCTCACAGATACTCATGCAACCATTGTAGGTAAGGGCGTGACGTGGTTAACTGAAATCTAAGAACAAATACACATCGCTGACCTACAGCTAAAACAGGGGACTTGCGTTCGCATCTTGGTCAATGAGTTGGAGCAGGACATCTTTTCTAGAGACTCAGTCTCCATGGTTTGAGTTGGCTTGAGGAGCTTCAAGCTTTAGCCTGACCGTTGAGGTTGCGAGAGCGCTTCTTGCGCGGCTTTTGTTGTCTTGCTGCTACATCGGAAACTATGCGGTAGAAGGAGTATTGAACTTGCAATCAAGGTAAGAAATCTTTGAAGCAATGTTGATTGCTGATTCTGTGGCACAGTGGCTTCACTACAGTTCGTCAAGAAAGCTATGCAGTTCCTTAATGGGTTTTGGTTTGGAAATGGTCGGGAAGGCGGGATTTGAACCCGCGGCCTCAGCGTCCCGAACGCTGCGCGCTGCCAAACTGCGCCACTTCCCGAATATTTAGATAAGTCTAGCGAACCGTGGTCTGAGTTGGTTGGAAGCTTTCATCCTCGAAAGTATTACCTTCCAGTAAAGCTGTAACGGCTTTACGGAGTTTTGTGCCCGTAAGAGGCTTGACTAAATATCCCTCCGCACCTGATCGCTTAGCCAAGAAAACGTCTGGTCTTCTATCAAGCAGAAGGAGGACGGGAGTATGATTTTGCCGACCGCCAGACTCTTCCAAGCGCAGATCGAGAACGATTGCGTATCCACCCATGCTGCCAACTTGCATGTCGCTAATTAGAAGATCAGGCTCGTATCGTTGTACCTGGTCTCGGACTTGTTGTCCGGAGGAAACCTCTACTATCTGGACCTCTATGAGGCTTAAAAACGAGGCGATCTCAGTACGGAGTTCGCTGCTATCTGAAACTATCATTACTTTAGTCACAGTGATAGCGTAGTACAACTACCCACAGATGTCACTTCCTTTAACAGACAGTGATTATTCAGGAGTTCGAAGGGGCTAGAGGAACTATAAAAAGCTGATCGCCGAGTCTTTTCAAAGATGAAGACGTTGCTACTTCTTGTCCTTGATTTTCAAGCAGCAGGTATGGCGCACCTTTGAAGCCATAACGATATTTTTCGAGCCGTCTAAGTTCGTGCTCGCGTGTCTTTGCAACCAGCTCAAGATTACTGCGAAGGATCGGTAAAGATGAAGACAGTTGTTTTGGATCGATGTTCAGAGGCGAGCTGTTCTGAGAGCTAAAAAACTGCGGAGTGACTCGATTAAGCGTTACGACGTCTATTGTCAGGCCGGTCTCTGACAGCCGACGAATGAGTTCTACAATCTCTGCTAGAGCGAGTGCTTGAAGCGATGAGACCCCAATAAACCCCGTATCTTGACTAGATAGCAAGGCTTGAATCTCTTGAGCTCTTACTTTGAAACCCTCTTCGATTCCAGAGAAGGCTCGGAAAAACTCTACAGCGTCAGCTACCACTTCCGAACCTACGACCTTCGATATCGTTTTCAGTAAGGTGCGCGTTGCAAGGCTTACAGGCTTGAGGTACAAAGGTACGGGTTTTATAAGCAGTTGAAAGACGCGGTTGTCCAAGAAGCTAACCAGCCTCTTTGGCGCTTCTAGAAAGTCCAATGCCCCCACCGATGGAGGAGTGTCGACTACTATGAGATCGAACCTTTCATCGTTATGCAACTCCCAAAGTCTTTCCATGGCCATGTACTCCTGTGTACCTGAAAGACTTTGAGCAAGGTTTTGATAGATTTTGTTTGAAAATATGTCGTCGATCTGTTCTTGAGACGACGCGTAGTTTCTTACCATCTGTTCAAAAGTCTCTTGCACATCTAGCATGAGGGCGTGTAATGTTCCTGTAGCTTGGGCTCCAAGTTTTATGGGAGTTGGGTTGTTCGACAAGGTTTTTAGACCTAAGGCACCCGCGAGGCGCTTTGCCGGATCAATGGTGACAACCGCGACGTTTCTACCTTTGTAAGCAGCTTCGACGGCAATTGCTGCGGAGATAGTGGTTTTGCCCACGCCTCCAGGGCCAACGGTTACAATGGTTTTTTTGGATTCGACAAGTTGAGAGAGGCGAGTGACGTCCCTGTCTGTCACATTACATCGATTCTTTCTCAATGACGTGACCCCTATGAACGTTGTCAAGTTTTTCAAGCACAGCACTGGCCGTTTCTTTTGGAGACTCTACATCGAATACTAGGGGCAACTCGACAACTTTGGGACTTTGAAGTTTTAGGAGTTCATCTATGTGCACTCTTTGTATCGTCTCCCACCCTTTTGAGTAGCGATAAGCCGTAACTAAAGGATGTTTTGGATTGGCTTGCAAGATGGCGGGATCGACCTCAAGCACTGGATCCAGAACCTGATTAACCACAATTGACGTAACTTTTACTCCAACTTTTGTCTCAAGTAGCTTGATCAGTTCTATTGACTCTGCAACTGGTGTCTCCTCTGGAATGGTGACGACGACGCATCCGACTCGTTGATGATCCTGCAACATGGCGATCACGTCCTCGGCTTGACTTCGAAGAGGTCCTATATCAGCTATCTCTTTAAGGCCCGTCGGCGATGTGAGAAACGACAGTGCATGTCCGGTTGCAGGGGAGTCAACAACGAGCAGGTCATAGTCGCTGTCTCTTTCGATCTGCTTAATTTTTCCAAGAAGTAGCAGATCGCGAATTCCAGGAATTGCAGTTGATACAACCCCAATAACTCCGGTCCCTATTAGCCGAGAAGCAAATTTGCCAAAACCATGATCCTCTAGGTACTCTATAAGAGCTTCGGCAGGGTCGATATTGATAGTGTCAGTCGTTGTCTCTGAAGTTCCTGTGGAAGCTGCCGACTCGTTTCCTATCGTAGCCACGTCAGAGGCAAGATCACCTGATTCTTCATCTTGAATCTCTAATTTGGCGAAGTCTCCCAAGACTATCTCTGCACAACGAAGTCCACTACGTATAGCCGACTCGACCAAAAGGGCAGCAACCGTACTTTTCCCCACTCCTCCCTTGCCAGTGACAAAGATTACCTTGGGATCTTCGGCGATCTCAGCTAAGAGTGTGTTTGGTCTGAAGTGGGCCACAAAGTTGATCTTAGTTTACAGCTGTGTCAATTCCCTGTAAATGCTCTTGAGAATTGTTGTGCTTCGCGGTAACCTAAAGACAACCCTTATCGGTGTGAACGAATATCGGGTGGACGTGCAGGAGAGTAAATTGGCAATGAACATAGAAGAAGCTGATTGGAGACGACAAGCAGCTTGCAAGGGTGCTAACGGCGACCTTTTTTACCCAAAGTCAGTGTGGTCTCGCGAGAGTAAAGATGTGAGGCAACAGCGGGAACAAATGGCCAAACGGGTATGTGCACGCTGCTCGGTCCAGGCCTCCTGTTTAGACTGGGCATTGCGAAATGGCGAAGTTGTAGGTGTTTGGGGAGGAAAAACTGAACGCGAGCGCCGAGCACTGGCTAAATCCTCCCAAAAGACTGCGACTTTAGGTGTTGGTTGATGCTAGGGGTATTGCGGAGAACCTAGCCAAGACTCCTATAAGTGGGTGCGACGTTAGATAAGGATAGGTGGCTCCAAGGTTATCCTTAAATGGTTGTGGTTGAGTAAGGCAGTCGCTAATACCAACGACTTCGGACTCGAAAGGGTTCTATATGACATTTTGACTGCACCATCAGAGCGTATGATGTAGGTTCCTTGACAAACCGATGAATTCTTTGTTGCGTCACCTCTGTGGTTGACTGTGTACACACTTTTTAGTGCGTCTCATATCATCGTTCACAGCCAGAGATGTATCGCAGATGCGTTTATGTTTGCGTTGAATGGGGACCTCGTGGATATCAAGTGTTTCTTCTTTCCGTCAGGTTCCGATGTCAGATTGATACGCGCTTGAAATCGGAGTTCGACGAATTGGTCATGGTAAGACAGATGCAAAATATTTTGAATCAGGAATGAATTGTGTCAACATACCTCCCTAAATTGTGTGACGCCAGGTGGAGTGAGATCTTAGATACCTATCCAAGATCTCAAGCAACTGTTTGGTGTACCTTAGGTTACGCTTTGTTACGAAGAATCGAAGCCATGCCTTCCTTGATTACGTGCACGTGGAGCTGCCGCAGGTTGTCTGGTAAGTCAAATTAGTGAACTGAGTTGAGATCGAAGTCCTGTCCTGAAGATCGATACGTTACCTTGGCGTATAACAAGATTAGAAAACTTGCAAAGGTTGTAATGTGCACGCTCGTACACCAAAGACAGATTGAGCCGACTTTATCTATCTCGACATACACGAGATAGATGACGAAAAGTATCCCTACCGATGCCATTAGAAAACGTATATTTTCCAATTTCTTGACTTTGAATCCAAGAGGGGAGTTGATGGCGGCAAAGGTCACATAAAAGAGGAGCCCCAATAGTGATACCGGGACTCCAAATAAGTAAGACTCCGGAGAGGACGTTACTCTTTCGCAGTTGATCAAAGCGGTGGATGGGCAAGCCAGAGTGACTTTGGAGTCAAAGTGGGCGATGGTTAAATAAGTCGAGGAAGCCAGGCCAGCAAGCGAGAGAAGTAGGAGACAGTAGCGTGGCCATCGAGGCATCTTGCTAACTCCCTAAGGTAGTTTCAATCTTAGTGATTGTTGGAGTTGAGCAAACGTTGGCAGGCTTGTTATGGGTCATAACACAAATTCCGGCGATCTCCAAGTTGGCCGAGGCGTCGATAGCCTGAGCTGTCTGAGATTGAGGCAATGATAGTGACCCCGCTATAGTAGCCCAGCTTTCGTTATCAAGTATCTGCGGTTGATAACTAGCTCCAATTTGAAGGAACCTGTTGCCGAAGTCCAGGAATGGTATTGAGCCAGCTTGAGTAGTGTAAGGCGAGGCGTCGTACTTGGAGAACAACGCCATCTGAGACTTGGTTGGTGGTTGCAAGATGGAGTATCCGCTAAAGTTATGCGACGACGAGGTTGGTTTATTGGTAGCCCACTCTACTGGAACGAATGCTACGTATGGACTTGTGTAAGTGGATCTATAAAAGCTGAAAGTGGGTGTATTCGGAGCTATGTCAGTGGCTGATGAGGTCATGAGGTGAAGGTTTGAAAAGTGTCCAAATTTTGAAAGTGCAACGATAGTTGGCCATCTTTCGGCGGCACAAAATGGGCAGAACTCTCCACCAATGTACAGGATCTCGGGCTTGCCGGAAAGCCTGAGGGAGGGTTGTCCACTTAACGACACCAGTGGCGGAATCTTGGAAGAACTGTAACCCACGGTGTTGAGAGCACCTGTGGGTACGTTCTCGATGGCCGTTAAAACTGCTGGTGGGACAGGTCGTTCTCCTGTGACTCGAGACGAACTTGAGCTGTTTAATTTTACCAACAGAAACGTGACAAGTATTGCCGCTACAACCAAGATTGAAACAGCGACGGCTATAGGACCTCGCTGAGAGGAGCTACGTACGGTTGATGGACTTTTTCTCCCAGTTGAAGGGGCACCTTTGCGAGTGGCCGCCTTTGCCAAAGTCTTACTCCTAACGCGGTCAATAATCTGAATATATGTATTGTAATGCTATCGGATTCAATGAAGGTTAACTCAACCACTGGAAAGCTTCTCAGGTGATTCTTTGTTCTCCACTATAAAAGTGCGAACGACGTAAAAATTGACTGGTGACTTAGGAAAACGTTGTCCTTTGAGGCTGATCATTGCCATTTGAATCCAGAGAAACTAACTTGTGGCAGCTAACCCTTGTTCTTGGACGTTTGACAGTGAGCGTAATGACTGGGCTTGATTGAGCCAGGGCTGAAAGCGTTAGGTCTTTAAGCTGCGTTGAAGGGCATTTTTGCAAAGTACTTTTGGTCAATGGAAACTCTCCGTTGACTTTTGCTATGGGCCTTTGTCGTTAGGGAACCAAGTCGATGTGTATGTCGAAATCACGTTTCACCAGTTCCGTTGACGAAACGGTCGTCGAAAACTCAGCAAGGGATTGACTTTAGTGACCATCAACTCGGCGTGGGCATTGTGACGAAAATCCTACAGACCTACTCCTTGGACGATCTAGATAATCATCTGAAGTTTAAACGATGAAATAACCAGCTTAAACCAAAAATCGGTGACTCAATTTTAACTGAGTATTGTTATGGTGAATTTTAGTGCCAATATACTTTACGACCAGGAAAAGTGGTCTATGAACTGGACTCTATGACTCCGTAAGACATGTCTTAGACCGAAGAGATTAAATTTTTGATACTTGGATGTCTAAACTTCGCGTGCGTTGTTTCTTAGTTGGATAATCCAAGTTCGTCAGCGCATGCTTTAGGTGGCGTCTCCCTGGAGGGGAGTGGTCTTCAACCATTTACACTTAGGATACAGGTGACAGCTCGCGTGATTTAGGAGGTCGAATGGTTGCTCCAAAGAGTGCTTCGACTGTGATCTTTTTGAATGAAGGCTATGGGAGTGGTCTCCGCGTTTTGATGCTCAAACGAAACATAGCCCTTGAGTTCGTGGGTGGAGCTTACGTCTTTCCTGGAGGAAAGGTTGATGATGGGGACAAGAGCCCCAAGCTTTATAGCAGATGCGTTGGTGTTGATGATGAGGAGGCCTCTTCTCGATTAGGAGTTCATGAGGATGGTTTGAGCTATTACATCGCGGCCATTCGAGAGTCATTTGAGGAAGCTGGCGTATTTCTGGGATCAGCGAATGAAGATAAGGGAATGTTAGACGTAACTGCCTTGTATGAAAAAAGGAAAGAGCTAAACGCCGGTCAAGTCGCCTTTGAAACGATCATTGAGGAGTTGAACCTTGAACTTCATGCTAGAAGGCTGATCTATTTTGCTCATTGGATTACTCCTGAAGGTTCTCCGAGGCGCTATGATACAAGGTTTTTTATTTCGGCCTTGCCGAAGGATCAAGTTGCAGATGTCGACTATGGCGAGACCACTTCTTCGGTATGGATCTCTCCAAAAGAAGCACTTGAACGTCACCACCAAGGAGAGTTTGAGATGATTTTGCCGACAGTTAAGAGCCTTGAAGTTCTTTCGCAATTCAGCTCTATCGAGGAAACACTGAAGTGGGCTAGCCGCGAAAGAGACATTCCTGCCATAACCCCAAAACTAGTACACTTAGACGGTGGAGTTGAGATACTCTTACCTGATCATCCGCTTTACGATTCCTCAGCTGAAGTGTTTTTGCGAGATACGAGGGATCTGCCCACTTAGTATGAGATGAAGTTGACCAATGCACGAAGACCTCTAAGGTGAAGGTACGGGTACGTTTATGACTTGTAAAAGTAGAGTCGCTCAAGCTGGAGGAAGATCGCTCAAGAGCCCAGGACGAGGTTATCGTATGCTTTTTGCTAACGGTGATCTTTACTCTTTTGATCGAGGTCACGTATCCACCGTTCGTTCGCCGGGATCTAGGTCGGTAGCTGTGGGCATGACAGTCCTTGAACGAGAAACTTCATGTCAGGTCGCTGTCTTATTTCATGATGGCACCGTGACGACTCTTTGTGGCGATAAATGGAGTGTGTTCGCAAGTGTGACTCCTGATGCTGACAATCCGGTAGTGGCAATAACGGGTAATTCACTTTCGGAGTTGGCAGTGATGTATAGAGATGGCACCGTGGTTGACCTTTTTGGAGCTACTTTAGCTTTTCCACTCGATCCGCACCCAACTCCCGCCGTTACACTTCTAGGATCACCACTGAGTAAGGGCCTTTACATTGTGGGATCGGGTGGCTGGGTTGAAAGCGTCAAAGGTGACCTACCTTACTATGGATCGTTATCTAGGGTTAAGTTAAATGCGCCAATTGTGAGTGGTGCCGTCACGTCTCAGTGCGACGGATATTGGTTGTTAGGAGCAGATGGCGGTGTCTTTACCTTTGGGGCGGCTCGTTTCCATGGGTCTTTGTCCGGGGTGATTGCAGAGAATTCCGCACGGTCGATCCTGCCGCTTTTTGATGGCTCCGGTTATTGGATTTTATGTAGGTCCGGGAAAGTATATGCCTTAGGTAACTGTGCGTACCTGGGGTCCATGATATACCATCCAAAGTGTGCTCTCGCAATTCAGCTAGCCTAGATTGTCGCTTCAAGTTGTTCGAATATCTTGAGCATTCGAGAGCTACATCCTTGGAGCTGAGAATCGTATGCCTCGAACCACTCTATTATCTTTATGCTGAGGAGTTCTAAGGCGTCGTGATAGACGGACTCTTTCGGTGGATTCTCTTTGGTGAATCCGTGCAGTTCGGAGACCATTGGTATTTGGACTAGAAGTTCCGCGTGAATCTCCTTTGCTAAGGTAGCACCACCCCCCGAACCAAAAAGTTCATGCCTGGACCCATGTTCACACAAGAAGTAAGACATGTTTTCCACCACGCCGATGATCTCAAGTCCTGTTTTCTCGCACATGTCGGCGACACGTGTAGCTACCTTGGTTACGTCTATAGATGGCGTGGTGACGACAAGGACCTTTGTGTCAGGCAGTAGTTTGGATAAGGTTAGTTGAATGTCTCCAGTGCCTGGAGGCATGTCAATGAACAGATAGTCGATATCTCCCCACTCGACATCTTCGACGAAGTGTTGCAGAGCTCGAGAAAGCATTAATCCTCGCCACATAATTGCTTCGTTTTCTGAATCAGCGAGCAATCCCATCGACACTAGTTCCAAGGTGACGTCACCTATTTTCAGATGGTATGGCTGAATTTTGAAGCGCTCTGAATCCCCTGTCGCATTGAGTTTTGCTTTATGTTCTCCAAGCAACATGCGGACAGTAGAGTAACCCCAGATATCGGCGTCTAAAATCCCGACTTTGTACCCCTTTTGGGCAAACTGCCTGGCGATCTCTACGGACAGGGAAGACTTACCTACGCCGCCTTTCCCAGAGGCGAGAGCGATAACCTTGGTGGAAGGACTCAACGACGTAGATCGCATCTTTTGAGTGGCTACCTCTCGAGCTGTTTTCATTGCGCGTGCCTTTGCCGTTTTGTCCATCTCTACGACTTTAAAGTTGATGCTGTTGACGTTCAAGGACTCTAAGAGAACACGCTGTACGTCGAGACGAATTTTTTCACGAAGTGGACACTTGAGTGTCGTTAATGCTATCTCGATGGTGACAGTACCTGATTCGTCAAGGGTGATCTCCCTGACCATTCCCAACTCAACGATATCAACCTTGAGCTCTGGATCCCTCACGCCTCGTAAGAGCTCTAAGACTGCTTCTGTTGTCGAGTCCTTTGATCCCATGTTTATCATCTTAGAGATCCATTGCAATTGTGAGTTATGACTGATGTGGGTTCAATCGCTTTGTATTTGTTGGTATAGTTGTTAACAAAGAAGCTGCAAGACAAATATGTTATCCAATAGTTTTGCCATAAGAAGGGAGATCTTGATGGCTGTGAGCCAGATTTCTATCGGAAAGAAGCCCAGTGCAATTTCGTTGACACCACAAGCGGTCAAGAAGGTAGCTGAACTTTTGTCAGACGAAGAGGACTCAGAACAGCTGGTACTGCGTGTGGCCGTCAAGGCTGGTGGATGTTCCGGTTACAGTTATGACATGTTTTTTGACAGCGAAGTAGAAGATGATGATCTAATCTCTGAGTTTGAAACGGTGAGGGTTGTTGTTGATCCTGAGTCGGCTGCTCTGTTAAAGGGATCTGTGCTTGACTATAAAGATGGGTTAAATGGCGCTGGTTTTCATATAACTAACCCAAATGCAACTAAAACCTGTGGCTGTGGTTCATCGTTTTCATAGGTAGTAAAAGAACTTCAACTTCGTGTTGAACATGTAGACATGAAAAGGGACGACTGAGCATTTGCCAGTCGTCCCTTTGGTAGTTCAAGTTATTGGGTTAGGACCTTTGACCTATGGTATGAAACGATCGCTTCTGCGGCTCTCATTCCTTGTGCCATAGCCTCTACAACAGTGGATGGACCAATCAATGCGTCTCCGACCACCCATACGTTGTCTTCGTAAGGAAACTCGGATCTGCTTAACCCTACTTCACGTGACAGGGCAAGTTCTCCAACTCGATTGGCTGCTGTTGGTGAAGTTAGACCACTGGCAATCCAGGTTCTATCGGGTAGTCCGACGTATCCCTTGGGAATTGGCCGATAGTTGCTGTTTCCAAGGAGATTTCCATCAACCCTGAAACCCAACGCTGCGACGACAATGTCGAAGTCTTGGGAGATAGTCGAGTCTTTCACAACCTTTGGAAGTTTGTCTTTGCGGGGCTGGCTAGTTTTTGCAATATTTGCTCTGATCTTACCGCTAGGCATCTTCTCCAAAGACAGTACTGTGTGTTCAAAGTGAACATTGACTCCCTCTAGTTCAGCTTCGCTCAACTCATCGCTACGTACGGGGGAGTACATGCGGTTGAGCCACTCAATTACCATGGGGCGAGCTCCGTTTCTAATGGCCATTCTTGCCACGTCCATCGCGGTGTTCCCTCCACCAATGATAAGCACGTCTTGATCGATCCACCCTGGATGTGCATAACCGGACTCAACCGATATCCCCAATGTCTCCAGAACTTCCTCGGCGTTTTCTATCCTAACGTCGTCGGCATGTTTTGCTGGAGGTGCAATTGCGGTGGTAGCACCGTGAGCTACAATTACAGCGTCGAACTGTGTTTTCAGCTCCTCAAGAGCATGATGGTCGATCTCGTGATTTAGGTGCAGCGTTGCCCCTTGTTCACACAGATCTGTCCAAGGTCGACGTGCTACTTCATCGGGGAGAGAAAAGGCGGGTATTCCGTAACGTAGCAGTCCACCTGCAATGTCTGCACGTTCAAATACCTCGACTTGAGCTCCATCTCGAAGTAGCTGACCTGTGGCACCAATGGCTGCGGGACCTGAGCCGATAACGGCTACTCGTGGACTCTTCTCTGCGTCAGCGTATTGGGGATACCAGTTTGAATTGTCGGCAACGAAGCGCTCAAGGGCGCCTATGCCTACTGGCTCGACGCCTGCAAGAGCCCACGAGCATGCCCCCTCACACTGAGCGCCTTGATTGCAAACTCGAGAGCAAACATCTGACAAGAACGAAGTCTTAGCCAAAGTGGCCTTAGCTTCGTCTAGCTCGCCTCGTCGAATTGCATCGATGAATCCCGGTATGTCGTTGTGAGCCGGGCATCCTCGAACGCAAGTGGGATCTGGACACTCAAGACATCTTTGTGCTTCTTTTTGTGCAGCTTCCAATGAGTCGTACCCAAGTCGAGTCTCAAGAGTACTGGTGAATATGGGAGTGGGCGAGACATGCGCAGTAGGAACGTGCTCTGGAACTAGGCTGTCCCCTTCAATCTTGATTGCGGAGAAAGGACATAGTCTTTCGCACTGTCGGCAACCTACGCACAGAGCCTCGTCAATAGTCACTACCCAGTCGATCTCATCCAAGTCAATGGCGTTAACGGGGCACCTGACTAAACAGTCTTGACATCCTGCACATCGATCGAAGAATACGGTAGCGGATATTGCTTTAGCGTCCGCATTGGGATTTGTTGAACTTTGTGTAGCAAACATTTTTCCTCCTACGATGCTGCATGCATCGGTATGTAAAGTCCGGCCATGACAGCTGTCACTGCTACTGCGACGAAGACGAGATAAAAGGTAGCTAACCCCTTCTTATTCGCATCTATGGGTTCGAAGTCTCTCTTGGAGATTCGATAAGCTGAATATACTGAGCCTATTCCTCCAATAATTACGACCGCCATTTGGACCATTACGATGCCAGGGTGGCTCAACAGATGAAGGTTGTAAAGTGAGTTGGCGCGACCTCCGAAGGGGTAGATAATAGATGGAATCAGCCTTGGAGAGTGCTTGAAGAACTTCGGCAACTGTCGTGCGAAGTAGTCAGTGGCGACTACGGGAATCAGAGCATAGCTTCCAGGTATGAACCAGCTTCTAAAGGACGAGGCTTTGGTGAGAAACGTCTCTTTCCCAAATGGAGACTTGTGAACCCTGAGCGGAACTAGCTTTGATCCAAACCCTAACAGGCCCGCCGCGCTCAGTGCAACTAGAGCAATAAGTCCGACGTAGTCGATCGGGTTAGGATAGTGAGGGAAGAACGTATGGGCATTCAACCAATTATCAATAGTGCCATACCAGCTGAGGGCGTTGAACTGCTGGTACATGACGAGTCCCATAAGGATCACCACTACCCAGGAGATGTCTGCTCTTCTTCTTGAAGGTGCGACGACACTTGTCAAAGGTGCTTGGACGAACAGTCCCACGTTAGAGCTTGGGCAAGCCTTGTAGCACTCTGAACAAAGGCCACAATAGAGGTTGGAGTCTGCACTACCGGGCCAGGTGTACCAGGGGCATCCGTAACCTTCTTCGCCGCCACGCATGCAGTCTTTTGTCTTACATGACATGCAGGTTTCGCGATCTTTCGTGCGGAATCCGGCAGCAGATCCAACGGCTCCAAGAGTTCCGATGACAGAACTTAGCGGACATACGTATCTACAAAAGGTCCTTCTCTCAAAGACCAAGAAGCTAAGTAGCGCCGCAGTCACTATCCCGATTACCATGATCGAGGTGTCTCTTGGTGTACCAGGTCCTGCAATATTGAAGAACTCCTCAATATAGGTGAGCAAGACGAAGGTGCCTGCTGATGTCAACAAGCCATAGACAGCTAACTTTTCAGGATACCTGAGCTGGAGTCCCAGTGAAGACTGCAGCCTTTTCCACATTGTACGCCGTTGTATCCACTCTGCGAATCCGCCAAATGGGCACATAGCACACCAAGCACGTCCAACGACGGCAATTAAAACAAACACCACACAAAACCAGACATACCATGTTATTGCTGTCGCAAAGTTAAGTCCAGGAACAACCGTTCCTGCAATCCCTGAAACAATTACCAACCAGAAGATAATTTGATTTGGGAGAATGAGCAAAAATTGATATTTACGATTATGCAATATCTTTGAAGCCAGAGAACTCTTGCTCACGTCCTTTTTTGGATCGGTGATACTGAAGTGTTCCTCTGCTCCCCTTTTTATGGGATCTTTGAGCCTAACAGCGACCGATATAGGGTCATCTAGACGAAAGTCGCCTTGATTACCTTGTGTCGTGGTCATGACCCCTCCTTTCATTAGTTACCATATGTACCATCGGTACCTTAACTGAACTACTAAAGGTATAGTATGTCGCTATATGTTGAGTACGTCAACTTAGTTACTGGAATATTTGCTAGAAAATGCAAAAAGGGTCTAAAGTCCTTATTTATAGAGGGGAGTTCATCTTGAACGTATCACTTTCCAAACGTGGAGACTACGTATTGAGGGCGGCTATTGCTCTCGCAAAGGCTCATGAAAAAGGAGAACTCCGAAAGTTGCGGGAGATAGTGGAAGAGATGGGTGTGCCATCTACATTTGCACCGCAGGTGCTCACTGATCTTGTAAAAACAAACCTGGTTACCTCAAAGGCCGGTAAAAATGGAGGGTTCAAATTAGTCAGATCTCCAGAATCCATAAGTCTTTTGCAGATTATTGAAGCTGGAGAGGGTCCACTGCACGCGGATTACTGTGCTTTGGGAGAGGGTCCCTGCCACTGGGGTTCCCTTTGTCCTTTACATGACTACTGGTCGAGGGCGGTGAGTCAGATGAAACTCGAACTCAACAAAGTGTCATTGGCTCAAGTCGCAGCCTGTGATATCGCTCTTGAAGAAGGAAAGGTCGTGGTCCCCAGAGACTCTCATCGTGCCAAAACAAGGAGCGTAAAAGACGGAGACGCCACGGAGGTTTTTGAGGTATCTCTGAAAGGTTAACGACGTAACGAACAACCTAAGTTGACATCCACCGTGATTGCCCAAACCTATATCCTACCGAACGGACGGTTTCGATTAGTTGCTCGTGCCGCTCTCCCATTTTGGCACGCAAGCGCCGTACGTGTACATCCACCGTTCTAGCGCCACCGTAGTATTCATAGCCCCATACTCTTGAGAGTAGGGTTTCGCGAGAAAATACCTTTCCCGGATGACAAGCAAGGAACTTTAAAAGCTCGTACTCCATGAAGGTTAAGTCCAATGCACGCCCATCTAACGCTGCCTGGTAAGTTTCAAGATTGAGCGCCAAGGGGCCATACTCGACAATCTTGGGCGACAGACCTCTTCCAGTTCTAAACAGCAGTCGTTTTATTCTCGCGTCGAACTCGCCAGGATCGATTGGAAACTTGCAAAAGTCGTCAAAGAGGTCTTCTCTGAGATCCAACTTGACAAGTTCTTTTTGTTCAATCACCAACAGTACGGGGTGAACGGGAATCTCTCGTTTCCTCAACGATCGTGCAAAGTTAAAGGTATCATCCACGCTTATGTTTGTGCAGAGGATCGCTCCAGCCCACCCATCTTCGGGCTCAAGACGACTGGCAGCTAAAGGGGTATTGACTTGCTTGACGTTGTAGCCGAGGGAGTCAAGGAGCTTTAGGATCTCTTCGGGTGGCGAGTCGGGATATAGAAGTAATGTGTCCACTAGAGTGCCTTTAGGTAGCGATCGAGCTCGAACTGTGAGACATGAGTTTTGTATCGACCCCATTCATCTCGTTTATTTCGAATAAACCACTCAAAAACATGTTCGCCAAGAACCTGTGCTACTAATTCAGATCGTTCCATCTCTAAGATTGCCTCATCTAAGTTACCAGGCAGTGACCTTATGCCGAGCTTGGAAAGTTCCTTTGGTGTGAGTTCGAAAAGATTCTCGTTGGTCTCCGGGGGTAACGTGTAGCCCTCCTCTATGCCTTTGAGTCCAGCGCCAAGTACAACGGCAAATGCGAGGTAAGGGTTGCAGGAGGGGTCAGGCGATCGATATTCAAAACGAGCGGAGTCAGGATTATGTTTTTTGGAGATTGGAACTCGCACCAAAGCGGATCTGTTGTTTCTCGCCCATGATACATATACCGGTGCTTCGTATCCAACCACTAGGCGTTTGTAAGAGTTAACCCATTGGTTGGTGATTGCCGTTATCTCGCAGGCATGGTGAAGTACGCCGGCTATGAAGGCCTGGGCGATCGGTGATAGATCTTCGGGAGAGTCCGGGTTAAAGAAGGCGTTTTTTTCTCCTTCGAACAGAGAGAAATGGGTATGCATTCCGGACCCTTGCACCCCCTCTAAGGGCTTGGGCATAAAACTCGCATAAACTCCTTTTCGAGCGGCGATTTGTTTAATGATTAGCCTTGCGGTCAGTATGTTGTCAGCCATAGTAAGAGCATCGGTATAACGCAGGTCGATTTCGTGTTGGGAAGGCGAGTCTTCGTGCTGAGAGTATTCAACGGGGATACCCATCTCTTCCAGTGCAAGCACGGTCTCGCGGCGAATCGATGTTGGAAAGTCCGATAGCGTAAGTTCGAAGTAGGATCCTTGGTCCAAAGGCACTGGTCTGTGTGAACCTTCGTCCTTCGAGAAATAAAAGTACTCGAGTTCTGGGGCTGCGAAGAAGGAGTAACCTTTGGACTTTCCATACTCCAAGGTTCGTCGCAATACATTACGTGGACAACCTTCAAACGCAGTTCCATCTAAGTTTGAAATGTCACAAAGCATTCGCGCGACACCATCGTCGTTTGGCAAGGTAGTAAAAGTTGTCGGATCAGGCCGGGCAATGACGTCACTCTCTTGTACTCTCGAGAACCCATCTATGGCCGATCCGTCAAAGGTCATACCGTCATGTAGAGCGTCTTCTAACTCCGCGGGTGTGATCTGAAAGGACTTTGGGATGCCAAGCACGTCAGAGAACCAGAGCTGTATAAACTTTATGCGTCTCTCTTCGACCGAACGTAGCACGTAGTTGAATTGGGAGTCTCGGCTCTCCGTCATAATGCGATCTACCTCTCAGCTCAAATCTACTAGAAATGGTTTGACTCAACAATACCGTGAACTCTCTGTTGTCTAGCGATAGTTAACGGAGCGTTTACAGAACTACGAGGTTCAGCCAAGGCTTGGTCGATAATCTAGAGCTTAAAGGATCCCAATTATTGAGACCAAGGCCAAACGTTCATTAGGAGGATCATGAAGCCAAGAAGTGCTACAGAGGTTATTCGTCTTGCAAAAGATGAAGGTGTGGAGATTGTTGATCTCCGTTTCTGTGATCTACCGGGCATGATGCAACATTTTTCTGTGCCTGTATCCCAACTTACGGAGAAGTCATTCGCTGAGGGCTTTGGGTTTGATGGATCGTCGATCAGAGGATTTAAGGCTATTAATGAGTCAGACATGCTGCTCATGCCTGATCCCTCTACGGCAGTTATTGACCCCTTTAGAAAGCATCGGACCTTAAACCTCAACTGCTTTATATACGACCCGTTGACTATGGAACCATATGGCAGGGACCCCCGTTATGTCGCAAAAAAGGCTGAAGATTATCTAAAGACCACAGGAATTGCAGATACCGCCTACTTTGGTCCCGAAGCTGAGTTTTTCATCTTTGACGATGTAAAGTACCATCAAGATATGCATTCTGCGAGCTACTCGGTTGACTCGGTAGAAGGGATATGGAACTCGAATCAGGCCGGCGAACCTAACTTGGGGTATAAGCCCAGAGTCAAAGAAGGCTACTTCCCCGTACCCCCATCGGATAAGTTTCAGGATCTTAGATCAGAGATGATCTTGGTTATGCAATCTTTAGGAATAGAGATTGAAGTCCAACATCATGAGGTTGCTACGGCAGGGCAAGCTGAGATCGACATGCGCTTTGATACCTTGTTGCGTATGGCTGATAAGTTGATGCTTTATAAGTATGTGGTGAAGTCTGTCGCCTATGCTGCAGGACATACCGCTACCTTTATGCCCAAGCCTCTGTTTGAAGACAACGGCTCTGGCATGCACACTCATATGTCTTTATGGAACGGTGCCTCCCCACTATTTTATGAACAAGGTAACTATGCGAACCTCTCGGAGGTAGCTCGTTGGTACATCGGTGGCATACTAAAGCATGGTCCTTCGATCTTGGCTTTTGGCGCGCCGACCACAAACTCCTATAAGCGCCTTGTCCCTGGTTACGAGGCCCCTGTAAATCTCGTATATTCGCAGAGAAATAGATCAGCTGCTTGCCGAATTCCCACGTATTCAAGTACCCCTGCGGCAACGAGAGTGGAGTTTAGGTGTCCTGATGCTTCGTCGAATCCCTACATTGCATTTTCAGCGATGCTAATGGCTGGTATAGACGGTGTTCGCAACAGAATTGAACCTCCAGATCCGGTGGATGTTGACTTGTTTCATCTTTCGGCAGCTGAGTTGGCTAAAATTCCTCAAGTGCCATCCTCCCTCGAAGGAGCGTTGGCGGCTTTGGAGGAAGATACTGACTATCTGTTAGAAGGCCAGGTCTTTACACAAGACCTTATAGATGAATGGATCACTTACAAACGAGAGAATGAAGTAGATGCTATTCGTCTGAGACCGCATCCTTATGAGTTCCATCTTTACTACGATATTTAGCAACGTCTTGCAAACCATAGCGATCTCTTTTTAGAGGGTGTCTTTGCTTAAAAGACACCCTCTCGTTTATTCTAGAGAGACGGGAGATCTCTGATGGGAGCTGCCTAC
>JAJYGA010000131.1 GCA_021785255.1 Actinomycetes bacterium | reverse complement strand
CACGACAACGGAGTTTAAAAAATATCTCCCAAAGCCATAGTGGACGAAAGCCGAGCTATAGTTAGCAACACTTATTGGATTTGGAAAGTACTGAGGGGGTTGCGCTCCCACATTGACCGGAGTTTTGAAACTTGATGCTACTAACCAATAGATAGGAAGCATAACAAAAAGAACCACAATGGCAACTGCCAGATTGACAAAGTTAATCCATCTTCTCCATCCAGTGCGCCTCCGGAACTTCACTGTACCTCCTCCCTGCCTACTTGAGCCTTGAAGACTCGGAGAAACATAAGACAACCAAGTACCACCAAAAGGGTCGCACTGACCGCGACAGCGGCTCCTGGACCATAGTCAATATTTTGAAACATAACCTTATAGCTCAGGATCGCCAATGAAGTGGTCGCAGTTCCTGGACCGCCACCGGTCAGGACAAAAGGAAGATCAAAGACTCCAAATGCCTGAAGAATCCTAAAAAGAACTGCGATCGCTATAGTAGGTCGCAAAAGAGGAAGGGTGATCTTCCAAAAAATTGTCCATCCCGAAGCACCATCACATGCAGCCGCCTCGTACACGTCACCTGGTAGCATAACCAGGCCAGCGATAACGATCACCGCAACAAACGGGGTGGTCTTCCAGATATCTGCAATCATCATTGAGATGATTGCAGGAGTCGGACTCCCCAAAAACACCGGCGTGCCGAGACCCAGTGCCTGAAATATAGCCTGTAAAACTCCGTACGTTCCTTCAAATATGTACTGCCATAGCTCCGCTGATATAACCGTTATGATTGACCACGGAAGAAGGAGCATGGCCATCATTAGCCCTCTCCCTCTAGTAAGTCTTTCCAATACCAATGCGATTGCCGTTCCCAACACGAGTTCCACGACGACCGTCACCACCGTATAGAACACGGTAAACAAGAGTGCATAGCGCCATGTAGAAGAGTGAATGAGTTGGCTATAGTTTGAGAAGGTGAATCCCTGAAGTGCGAAACCACTTCCTGTAACGTTCACGTTGGACAGGCTCAATACCACCGAGAACACTATGGGAAAGATCGTTACAAGGCCAACAAACACCAGGGCTGGCGTCGAAAACATCCAGCCAATACGTGCCTGTCTAATGCTATGAACATCCCTGCCCACCTTGTGATCCTTGGTTGTAACTACCGGCGTCACCTCCGCAACTACAGCCACGAGAACCCTCCCAAATTACACATTGAATCCTTTACCTGGATCTGTCCAGATTGACATAACAAGGCATGTGGGAAGCATCGCTAAAGCAATACTTCCCATTTAGCCATTACCTTATAACTAAAGTCCGCCACCTAGAGCAGTCTGTGCCTGGCTCTGAGCAGCTTTAAGAGCCGCGCTCACCGAGGTTGATCCACTCAAAGCACCATTAACATTGGTGTAGATGGCTGTGCTTAACTGAGGATAGTTGGGAGTTCCCGCCGGTCTAGGAACTAATCTCGTCTGAGCAGCCACTCGAAGTGGTGGTGGCGTACTTGACGAAGAAGCTAACGCCTGGCGAACAGACTGAACCGTTGGAATCTCTGAATAGGTCTTTCCTAAAATAGTCTGCGCCTGGGACGAGGACATCCATTTGATGAAGGTAAGATCTGCCGCGACATTCTTAGAGTGGGGGTTGATGTATAGGTTCCAACCACCGATGTTTGAATATCCAGGATAGCTTTGACCCGCAAACGTCGGTAGTGGGGCAACTCCCACATCGCCAACTACCTTAGAGTTCGCTGGGTTCTGCGAGTTAGACCATGCATAGTCCCAGTTCCGCAAGAACGCTGCATTCCCTGCATTGAATACCGCCATCGCCTGAGGCTCTTGGAAAGTTGTAACTGCCTGTGGCGACGCGCCAGAGGTTATTAGAGAACGCATAAAGGTCACTGCCTTTATCGCTGCCGGCGAGTCAAGCTGCGCCTTGGTATAGCTTGAATTAACAACCTTGCCACCTGCAGAGGTCAAGTATTCCATGAAGTTGCACGTAAGACCCTCATAAGAGTTCCCTTCCCAAACAAATCCGTACTTCACTAGGCCATCTTTTTCTAGAGTCAAAGACTCACTCTCAAGTTGCTGCCAAGTCTTTGGTACCGGAAGATTAGCTTTTGCGAGAAGATCCTTCCTGTAGTACAAAAAGCCTTGATCTTCAAAAAGAGGAGAGCCGTATACTTGACCCTTATACGAAGCCCCCGATACGAGTCCGGGAGCGAACTTTGCAAAGTAACTTGAGGGCAGATACTTCGATAGAGGAAGAGCTAGACCATGAGCACCAAACTGTGCTGGCCAGATAACATCACCCATGAAAACATCGGGTGAAGTAGATCCTCCAGAGATCTCGGTAACGAGTTGTGACCTATTGGTGTCCGTATTCGTGGGAGCACTTTCAAGAGTTACGTGTATCTTTGGATATGCTTTCTCAAAGTGGCTAATAAGGTTGGCCCTGATACCCACCTGCGCAATGGGACTCGCCCACCAGGTTATCTTCCCAGACGTCGCTGAACCTGAAGGTTGAGAACTAGCCGACGACGTAGTTGACGTCGTGGATGCAGATCCACAGGCCGCTAACACTAACGCTGAAGACGCTACAGTGAGCGTCATTATTTTTGTCCTCTTCAGCGTAAAATTTCGCTTTCTCAACTTTCCTATCTTCATTTTGCTTTCCTTTCCTATTGTTGCTCTAACATTGTTGTTCGAAACTTGTCCCTGGGTCAAGTGCCACAGACGGACACAGCTTGAGACAGAAGTGTTGTTGAACGAGCACGAAGCTCTAATCGAAGTACTCTTCTTATATGCTCTACCTCCACTCCATCTAGTTGGTGCAAAAGCCGTTTTGCCCCTTCGACACCACTTTCATGCAAAGGCTGTTCGATCGTGGAGAGCCCCAAAATGGATGAGACCTCCAGCCCGTCAAATCCAATAACTGCAAGGCTTTGGGGGACTTTAACACCATGAGCCTCCGCTGACGCCAACACTCCGACCGCTTGTGTATCAGAGGCAGCGAAAATCGCTGAAGGCGGATGCTTCAGTTCAAGAAGCTGATCAGACATCTGTCTTGCCTCCAAAGCTCCATGAGGGCCTAGTCTCACAAGATTGCTATCAAACTTGAGACGATAGCTCTCTAGCGCATCTTTTAGGCCACACAGACGTTTATTGCTTGATGCAAAGCCAAGTCCCGTCAAGTCTTCGTCACCAATAAAACCAACTCTTTGATGTCCAAGACTTATAAGGTGCGTCGCCGCAAGACATCCCCCTGCTCGATCATCCACTATCACATGAGGAACGCCTTCGCACGCGGCGTCAATTAGCGACAGATATACCCCATTTGTCCGAAATCTTTCAACATGAGATCTAAGCAGGGGAATAGATATAACAATTACTCCTATAGCTGCGTGTCTGTCCATGAGGTACTCAAGATGTCGATCCCTTTGCTTCAAAGTTCCGACGCTGTAGACCGCAGTCCCGTAGCTACTTTGATCCAGAACGTCAATAACTCCTTCAAGACGGGCAACCACAGATGGACGGGTTAGAAACGGTACCAGTACAGCCACCATATCCTGGCGACCTTTTGAAAGTCCACTAGCGAGACGACTGGGATGATATCCCAGTACCTCGATGGCTATTTCCACCTTTCTCCTCGTGGAGGGGCTGACCTGTGGACTTGAGTTGATCACCCTGGAAACCGTTGCAACTCCAACGCCCGCCATCTTGGCCACATCGAAGATGCTAACACGCTGGCGCTCTGTAAC